>NZ_JADMTC010000001.1:616897-911881 GCF_015561235.1 Streptococcus oralis
AACGTTATCTTTGTGCAAATTTTCCTTAACTTTATAAAGTAATCGCTTTCTTTTCGTCTGTTTTCTCGCGATTTTTGTGATATACTATTTTTATGACAGATTTATCAAAACAACTACTAGAAAAAGCTCATGGTGGGTCGAAATTAAACCCTGACGAACAACGCCGCTATCTCGGCACTTTCGAGGAAAGGGTTCTTGGCTATGCGGATATTAATACTGCCAATAGTCCTGAATTAGAACATGGATTTTTCTTTATTTTAGAAAGTTTCCAAGAAAAGGTAGAGATACTTTTTGTGAAGATCTCACCAAATATCGAGTTTGACAAACAGGTCTTTTACTTAAGACAAGCAAAGGAAAGTAATTGCCAGGCGACTATTGTTTCAGACGATCATATCACCTCTCCTTTCGGTCTCGTCATTCACACGAACGAACCTGTTCAAGTAGATGAAAAAGACCTTAGACTTGCATTCCCGAATCTCTGGGAGGAGAAAAAGACAGAAACGCCTAAAAAATCCATCTGGAAAAAATGGTTAGGTTAATCCTTCCTCATATTTAATAAACGGCCAATATTAGTAGCTGTGTGCTCCAAATAGAGACTTGCATTTTTCAAACTATCTTTCAAAGGTTCACTTTTCTCTAAAATGGAAAAGGCTGCTTGTATATTTTCGAATGGTAGGGGAGGTAAATCCTCGGAAAGACTACCACAAATAGCGATAACTGGAACTCCTTCAGGAGTTCTTTTTGCTACACCGATAGGAGCTTTTCCAGCAAGGCTTTGACTGTCCAGTCTCCCTTCTCCAACGATAACCAAGTCAGCACCTGCTACCCTCTTGTCAAAGTCTATCAAATCCAAGCAAGTATCAATCCCAGATACGATACAGGCCTCAGCAAAGGCACAGAGTCCAGCAGCAATCCCACCGCCGGCTCCTGCTCCTTTAAGAGATAGGGTTGAAGGCGAGAATTTTTCATAAAACTCCTGTATGGCAAAATCTACAGTTTCAAATAAACTGGGATCCAAGCCCTTTTGTTTTCCAAATGTATAGGTTGCCCCTTGATGACCACATAAAGGGCTCGCAACATCTGCTAAAATGCGGATTTTCATATCTCCAGGAATCCTATACAACTTGCTATTTGAAACTGACTCGAACTCAAGCAAAGTCTGACCGCAAGCTGGCAATTCTTTTCCATTCTTATCATAAAAACGATAACCTAAACCAGCAGCAATGCCTATTCCACCGTCATTACTAGCCGTACCGCCAACTCCAATATAGATTTCTTTCATCCCTTGATCAACGAGATGGCGAATCAACTCTCCGATACCTCGAGTTTGGATGTGAAGAGGGTTTCGTTTCTCCTGCGGAATCTTTCCTAAACCAACCAAGTCAGCAACTTCAAAGAGCGCTATTTGACCTTTTTGAAAGTAGCGCATTGCTTCATTTAGGCCAAAAGGTCCAGTCACCTCTTGCCATTTTTCTTCGAGTTCAAGAGAATGTTGAATAGTATCTACAGTTCCTTCCCCACCATCACCAACAGGGCAGAGCAGACATTCTACATCCGCTATTGACTGTTCGAAGCCTTTTTTTATAGCTTGAGCGACCTCTTCTGCTGTCAAACTTTCTTTAAAAGAATCGGGTGCAATTACAATTTTCATAGTTCCCTCTCATTCTAAGAAATCAATCAAAGGTAGAACTTCCAAAAAATCCCTCGTATCTACATGACAAGCTATCTCAGATTTTACGACTTCTTTGGCACAAAAGGCAATACCACGTCCTGCTGACTTTAACATCAAGAGGTCGTTAGCACCATCACCGATGGCAATCGTTCTTTCTTTGGAAAGTCCTAATTCCTTTCTCCATTTCTCAAGAGTAGCATTTTTTACTTGACCTGTCACAATTTTACCAACTAATTTTCCTGTTAAAAATCCGTCTTTGACTTCTAACTGGTTGGCGGAGAAATAGGAAATACCAAGGGATTTTGCTAATCTCTCAACTATTGGTGTAAAGCCACCAGACACTAGACCAACTAGAATACCCTTCTTTTGAAGCATGGAGATAAATTCTTGAGCATTCTTGGACAGATGAATGGATTTGAAGACAGTATCAAAGACCGAAATCGGAAGACCTTCTAACAAAGCCACTCTCGCTCGTAAGCTTGTTTCAAAGTCCAGTTCACCTCGCATTGCCTGGCTTGTAATCTGCGATATTTCTTCTTCACAACCTGCTTCTCTTCCTAAAAGATCAATCACTTCCTCTGCTATCAGGGTGCCATCAACATCCATAACACAAAGTCCCTTTACTTGAATCATCCCTTCTCCTCTTTTCTAAACAGTCCAAAAATCGTATGAAAGAATCATACGATTTTATCTATTAGTTGACTAAACTATGGTACAAGTCCAAGTAAGATTTGCAGGCTGTATCCCATGAGAAATCGCATTCCATAGCTTGTTTTTGTAGATTTCTCCAAACGTCCGGCTGATTCTTATAAACATCCAAGGCTGTTTGGAAACTCCAGTTAAGCCAGTATGGTGTTAAATTGTCAAAGCTAAATCCAGTACCAGTTCCTTCGATTGGATTGAAGGATTGAACCGTATCACGCAAGCCACCCACTTCATGAACCAATGGTAGTGTCCCGTAACGCATCGCCATCATTTGAGACAAACCACATGGTTCAAAACGACTTGGCATGAGGAAGAGATCACAAGCTGCGTAGATTTCTTGAGCGAGCTTGACGTCAAAAGTGATATTTGCTGATAGCTTGTCAGGATAGACTTGAGCAAACCAAGAGAAGGAATGTTCAAAAGCCGGGTCACCTGTTCCTAAAAGGACTATTTGAACGTCCTCTTGTAAGAAACGATGCAAGCTTTCTACAACAACATCAAAACCTTTTTGGCGTGTCAATCGAGAGACAATCCCAACTAGAGGAACATCTGCTCGCACAGGTAGACCAACTCTCTCTTGCAATTTTGCTTTGTTTTGTGCTTTTCCAGACAAATCTTCCTTATCAAAATGATAGTCTAAAAGTGGGTCTGTTTGAGGATTATAGAGATCTGCGTCAATACCATTGACAATACCTGAAACCTTACCTGACTCCATGCGAAGAATCTGATCCAAACCACAACCGAACTGACTGGTCATAATCTCATGCGCATAGCTAGGAGATACGGTTGAGACACGATCTGCGTAGAGAATCCCTGCTTTCATCCAGTTGAGACAATCATTCCAGCGAAGGGTGCCATCAGCATAGCGTTCAAAGCCGACACCGAACAAATCCCACAACATTCCTTCAGAAAATTGACCTTGGAATTCCAAATTATGAATAGTTAAAACTGTTCTGATTCCTTGATATGCTTGAATCCAATGATACTTTTCTTTCAACAAGAAGGGAATCATGGCTGTGTGGTAATCATGAACATGGAGAAGGTCAGGAATAAAGCCGATGCGTTCCATGGCTTCAAGAGCAGCCAGTTGGAAAAAGGCAAAGCGTTCACCATCGTCAAAATCACCGTACACATGGCCACGGAAGAAATAATATTGATTATCAATGAAGTAGAAGGTAACCCCATTCAAGACCGTTTTCTTAATACCACAGTACTGTCTACGCCATCCTACACTAACTTCAAAGTGGAGAACATCCTCTATCTGGTCGCCGAACTTAGCTTCTACCATATCATAATAAGGCAAGAAAACTGCAACTTCGTGCCCCGCTTTTACAAGTGATTTAGGAAGTGCGCCAATGACATCGCCCAAACCACCTGTTTTTGAAAAGGGTGCTCCTTCTGCTGCTACAAATAAAATTTTCATGAATAAATGTCCTCTGTTACTGTTTCACCCTTCTTCACTACAACTGGATGTTCTGCCGTTCCTCGAATGACAACACCGTCCGCAACTTCAACGCCCTTGTCCAAGATAGCATATTCAACTTGGGCACCCTCACCAATCACAACTCTAGGAAATAGAATGCTGTCCTTCACCACACTATCTTTGTGAACATAAATGTTACGAGATAGGACTGACTGAACTACTTCACCCTCAATGATACTACCAGAAGCAAACTGAGAAGTACTTACTTTTGAAGTATTCGCATAGTAGGTTGGTTCTTCATTCTTAACCTTGGTATAAATCTTTTGGTTAGGTGAGAAGAGAGAGTAGAATTTTTGAGACTCCAACATATCAATATTGGCTTGATAATAGGATTTAACGGAGTGAATATTGGCTAGATAGCCCGTGTATTCGTAAGCAAAAGCACCTTCTTTTACAGCTAAATCGCGGAGTACATAGCGTAATTTTTCTGGATATTCTTTTTGAACTTCTTCTTCAAGTCGTTCAATCAACCACGGAGTATCAACGACGAATATATCTGTAGACATGTTGAAAAGTTCATCTGTTGATTTGGCATCAAAAAGTTTATGAGAAAGAACATGGTCTGTTTCATCCACTTCCAAGATGGCATTAACATCTGAAATATCCTTTTTAGGTAATTTCTTATAAACAACTGTAATCGGACGACCGGCAGTAGTATGTAAATGGAATACTTGATTGAGGTCAATATTCACCACGATATCACAGTTAAGTGCAACCGTCTGATTTGATCCTGAACGTTTCAAATAAGTGAGAAGCTGTTGGTAATATTCTTTCCCAACTGTGCTACTTTCAACACTCGTATTATAAATACCTAGATAGTAGTGGCTGAGAAGGGTAGATAAGCCCCACTCACGTCCTGAACGAATGTGGTCAAAGACTGAACTGATATTGTCTTGTTGGAAAATTCCAAAGACACTACGAACACCAGCATTTGCAAGGCTAGAAAGAGGGAAATCAATTAAACGATATTTTGCTCCAAATGGCAAGCTAGCCACCGGACGGTGTTCTGTTAACGTTGACATATCATGAAAACCAACTGTGTTTCCTAAAATGGCTGAATATTTATCAATCTTCATCTGATGCTACCCCCACTACTTCATTGTATCCTACTACTTGTACTTCGTCTGTTCCATCAATTTCGACACCTTCAGAAATAACAGCACCCTCACCAATAATGGCACGTTTAATTTTTGCACCTTTTCCGATAATGGCACCACTCATGACTACAGAGTCTACTACTTCAGCACCCTCACGTACTTGCGCTTCTGTTGAGAGAATAGAATGCTTAACAGTTCCATCCACGAGACAGCCATCCACAACTAAAGAATCTTCTACATGAGCGTGTTTTCCAATAAAGTTTGGTGGTGAAATCAAGTTCCGTGAGTAGATTTTCCACTGACGATCACGACTATCCAAAGCGTTGTTTGGATCAATGTATTCCATATTGGCTTCCCATAGAGACTCGATAGTACCAACGTCTTTCCAGTAGCCTTTGAATTCATAAGCATAGACGCTTTCTCCAGACTCAAGGTAATTTGGAATAACGTTTTTACCAAAGTCTGACATATCTACCTTGTTCTTTTCAGCAGCAACAAGCATATTGCGGAGACGTTTCCAATCAAAAATATAAATCCCCATTGAAGCCTTTGTAGACTTAGGTTGAGCAGGTTTTTCTTCAAATTCAACGATACGGTTATTGGCATCTGTATTCATGATACCAAAACGGCTAGCTTCCTTTAGAGGTACGTCTAGAACAGCTACAGTCAGACTGGCATTGTTATCCTTATGTGATTGGAGCATATCATCGTAGTCCATCTTGTAGATATGGTCACCAGAAAGGATCAAAACATACTCAGGATTAATACTATCAATGTAGTCGATATTTTGGTAGATAGCGTGACTGGTCCCTTCAAACCAACGGTTTCCCTCACTCGCAGAGTAGGGTTGAAGGATAGAAACACCTGTGTTAATACCATCTAGTCCCCAGCTAGAACCATTCCCAATATGGTTGTTCAAAGCAAGAGGTTGGTACTGCGTAATAACACCAACATTATGAATCCCAGAGTTTGCACAGTTGGAAAGAGCAAAGTCAATGATACGGTAGCGCCCACCGAATTGCACTGCCGGTTTGGCAATGCTTTGAGTGAGTTTTCCGAGACGTGTTCCTTGCCCACCCGCAAGGATCAAAGCTAGCATTTCATTCTTCATTTTCTACTCCTTTATAAAGACATGTGAACGTTAAAATCGAAAGAAGGTCGGAAGTCAAACTTTTTATAAAAATAATAGGAAATCCATTTCTCTTGTGTTTCAAGTCCAATACAAGTACATCCGTTTTTAAAATATTAAAAATTGTAATCAACAGCCTGCTATTCTTTTTTCTTAGCTGGTTTCAAACGACGCTTGATCTTCCAAATGCTTGCTCCCATAGCAGGCAAGGTGAAGGTCAAAGTCTGCTCGTAATCTTTCCATAAGCCTTCTTGAGTCTGAACTGTTTGATTGTGTTCTTTCCACACACCTCCCCATTCTTCTAATTCTGTATTCCAAACTTCTTCGTAAATACCTGCAACAGGTAAACCAATCGTAAAGTCCTTACGTTCAACTGGTGCCATGTTAAAGACACAGACTAACATTTCGTCCTTCTTGCCCTTACGAATAAAGGAAAGGACACTCTGATCTCTATTATCAGCATCGATAATCTCTATACCATCATAACTAGTATCAATTTCCCAAAGACAACGATGCTCTTTATAGAATTGATTTAGTTGTGAAGTGAAATGCTTCATCTTGGCATTCATCGGATCTTCTAGATTAGACCATTCCAACTGCTCCTCAGACTTCCACTCTAGGAATTGCCCGTACTCACTACCCATGAACAAGAGTTTCTTACCTGGATGACAAATTTGATAGGTGTAGAGGTTGCGCAGACCAGCGAACTGATTGTAGCGATCTCCCCACATCTTATGCATCATACTCTTTTTGCCATGAACCACTTCATCGTGTGAGAAAGGTAGGAGATAGTTTTCATTGAAAACATACATAAAGCTGAAAGTCACAAGATTAAAGTCATACTTGCGGTAAATAGGATCTTCCTCGTAGAAACGGAGAATATCATTCATCCAGCCCATATTCCATTTATAGTCAAATCCAAGGCCACCCATTTCTTTCATACCAGTAATCTTTGTCGCTGATGAACTTTCTTCTGCAATCATCATGATATCTGGATGAGCTAACTTAATCACTGTGTTCAACCGTTGAAGGAAATAATAACCTTCGTAGTTAAGGTTTCCACCATCTTTGTTTGGAGTCCAAGGAGCATTATCATAATCTAGGTAAAGCATATTGCTTACTGCATCTACCCGAATGCCATCTAAGTGGTAAAAATCAATCCAAAATTTAATACTTGAAATCAAGAAAGACTGGACCTCATTTTTCCCGAGGTCAAAATTCAGCGCACCCCAACCATAGTTATGAGCCTTGTTGTGGTCTTGGTATTCAAAAGTTGGTGTACCGTCATAATATGCCAAGGCATCATCATTAATAGTGAAATGACCTGGAACCCAGTCTACGATAACACCGATATTATTTATATGACACTCTTCAACGAAATCTTGGAATTCCTCAGGTGTACCATAGGAATGTTCAAATGCAAAGTAACCCATAAGCTGATAGCCCCAGCTCAAGCCAAGTGGGTGAGCCATTAATGGCATGAACTCAATATGTGTATAGTTCATCTCAACTAAGTATGGAATCAACTCGTCTTTCAGTTGCGAAAAAGTATAGGGACTACCGTCTGGATTTCTCTTCCAAGATCCTGCATGGACCTCATATATATTAACCGGTCGATCGAAAAATCCCAGACGTTTGCGACGCGCTAGCCAAAGTCCATCTTTCCATTTCTTTTCACGGATATTGGTCAGAACTGCTCCTGTACCCGGTCTAGCTTCAAAATAAACTGCCAACGGATCAATCTTCATAATCTGGTGACCATTTGCACGCGTAATATGATATTTATAAATCTGACCTTCCTGAGCTTGAGTCGTAAAGACTTCCCAAACACCTGCTTCATTACGAACCATGGGAATCTGATTCTCAACCCAATCAGTAAAATCTCCAACTAGATGAACTGCTTGTGCATTTGGGGCCCAAACCCTAAAAGTATAACCAATTTCTCCGTTTTTCTCCTCTCTATGTGCTCCTAAATAATGCTGGAGGTGAAAGTTTTCACCTGTAGTAAAGGTTCTTAATGCTTCTTGATTATTCATCCAATCCCCTTTCTCTTTGTAAGCGTTTTCTATATTTTTATTATACACTCTTTTAAGATAACTTTCAAGTAATTTACGAAGAAAATCATATTTTTTTATGAAAGTCTTCAAAAAATTACCGAGCATTTTAAAAATGATATATCCTGAAATAGAACACGAAACAATTTCCATATATTTTTTTATTATAATACCAAAACATCCGTTTTTTATCAATTTTCTACTGTATTTTTTTGAAAAAATAAAACCAGGAAGTTATTTTCCTGATTTTATAGATTATTTCACATCAAAAACAATGGATTTAACATTTGTCATCGCTTCGATACTATATTTAATTCCTTGTACGCCTGCACCAGAACCTTTTACACCAAGGAATGGGAAATTATCTGGTCCACGTTGTGTTTTATTATTAATATGAACGGTTCCCACTTCAAGTTTTTCAGCAATTTCAAACGCCTTCTTGAAGTCATTTGTAAAGACAGAGGATTGAAGACCAAACTCAGATTCATTGGCAATTGCTACTGCTTCATTCGTATCTGCGACACGGATAATTGGGAGAACAGGTCCAAACGGTTCTTCCCAGGCTACTTTCATATCTCTTGTAACTTGGTCAAAAAGCACTGGCCAGAGAAGATTGCCTTCACGCTTGATTGGTGTAAGAGCCTTAGCACCTTTTTCTTGTGCATCTTCGATCAATCCCCAGATGAAATCAGCTGAAGCATTGTCAATAACAGGTGTGATATCAGCATTGTCAAATGGATCACCGACTGTTAGCTTAGCGACTTTAGCCTGGAGCAATTCGGCTAACTTGTCTGCTACGCTTTCTACAACTAAGACACGTTTAATAGCGGTACAACGCTGACCAGAGTAGCTAAATGCACCACTCACGATTTGATTGGCTGCATTCTCTAAATCTGCATCTTCTAAAACGATTGCTGCATCTTTCCCACCAAGTTCAAGCATAATCGGGCGCATACCAGCTAAACGACCAATACGCTCACCAATCGGTGTTGAACCCGTAAAGTTAATGAAGTTAACTTCCTTGTGTTCAATGATGTAGTCTCCGATCTCAGAACCTCGTCCAGTGATGGTATTGAAGACACCTGCTGGGATTCCTGCTTCGTCAAATGCTTTAGCTAGCAAGAGACCAGAAATAGATCCTTGCGTTGGTGGCTTAAACATAACGACATTTCCTGCAATCAGAGCCGGAGCAATCTTGGATCCAGAAAGATTGACTGGGTAGTTAAATGGCGCGATAGCTAAAACAACACCAACTGGCTCACGATGGACAACGGCTAGTTTGTTTTTACTTGCAGCTTCAAAACCGCCACCTTCCATTGCTTGTCCAGTAATACGGAGACCTTCCTCAGCAGCAAAACGAATCAAATCTGCTGTACGTACTACTTCTCCAATGGCTGCTTTAATCCCTTTTGCAACCTCTTTGGCAAGAATTGTACCAATTTTTTCTTTATCACGTTCTAAAATATCTGCTGTCTTATGTAAATAGGCTGCACGCTCAACTGGTGCTAAATCACGCCATGCTGGGAGAGCTGCACGCGCAGCTTTCATAGCCTCATCTACTTCAGACTGACTCATAGCGGGTACTGTACCTAGTTTTTCTTGATTGATAGGAGAATAGATCGTAATCTTGTTCTCTGATGATTTCCATTTTCCATTCACTAAATTCTGATAATTTGTCAAATTCTCTTCCTCCTGAAAATGATTAAAACTTATTTTATCAAATTTTCAGAAAATTACAACCCTTTTTGTGAAAATATTGATATTTTTTTCACAAACTTGATTCTTCAAATTATTTGAATTTTATTCCTATTAGATATTGGTTTTTCAATAAAAATCAAAAAAGGTCTAGTTAATCTAAACCTTTTCAGAACATTAATTTACGAGAGTACTTTTAAGACTACGACACTGGTATCATCAATCACATTTGATTCTTTAGAACGACTATTAGACACCAGCATTTCAAGATTTCCTGCATTCTCAAAGTAGAAGGAAGTCCCTTTCGCATTAAAGACTACCAATAAGTGCTCTGGTCCACCGTGAATTTCGTAAACAATCCACCCACTATTTTCAGCAGCTGTATGGACGAAGACATGGCGATAGACCTCATCATATGTAGGATAAGAGAAGGCACTGATTTGCGTTTTTAGGCGGATAATCTGACGAATAAACTCAATGCTGTCTTGGCGTTCATTGATCAGATCCCAGTTGACTTGGTTAACACTGTCCGGAGCATTATAGCTATTCATAGCACGTTCTCGGTCTGCAGGAGTTAGTTCTCCATGTTCACCAGTTGGAATCAACTTAGTTCGACCAAACTCTTGACCTAGTTCTATAAAGGCCATTCCTTGCATGAGAAGATTCATAGCTGTCGCTGTCTCAACCTTGCGCATAATCTGGTCGGAACTCTTATCAGGATGAAGGGTTGCTAGCAAGTCATGAAGATTGTAATTGTCATGAGCTTCAACATAGTTGAGAACTTGGTTTGGACTGAGATAAGATCCCAACTCTCGGCTACCAAGAATAGCCTTGGCGACGATTGGTTCTGTAGCAGCACCACTCACAAATCCTGATTTGATTGCTCCATAAACTTCTCCTCCTTTGATCGCATCACGCTGATTATCGTTAAAGAAACCTATATTTGGCATCTGATAGGCGTTATCCTTCTTAGCCTTGTCATAAGGAGCAAGACCTGTTCCCATATCCCAGCCTTCTCCATAAGTGAGAATACGCGGATCGACCTCATCCAGTGCCCAACGAATTGCCTGCATAGTTTTGACATCATGAATGCCCATCAAGTCGAAACGGAAACCGTCAATATTGTATTCTTTCACCCAATAAAGGATGGAATCAATCATATACTTGCGGAACATCTCGTGTTCACTTGCAGTTTCATTTCCTACACCTGTACCATTTTGGAAGGTTCCATCTCGGTTCATGCGGTAGTAATAATCTGGAACAGTTGTCTGGAAAGGCGCATCAACCGTTGAAAAGGTATGGTTATAAACCACGTCCATAATGACACCGATTCCTGCATCATGATAAGCCTGAATCATGGTCTTGAGGTCTCGAATAACTTGTCCGGGATCATCTGGATTGCTAGAGAAGCTCGTTTCTGGTGCGTTGTAGTTTTGAGGATCATAACCCCAGTTATAGGTTACATTTCCATCTTGATCGTATTCCTTATGACGATCAAAGATAGGTTGAAGTTGAACATAGTTGCAACCAAGTTCTTTGATATAGTCAAAGGCGGTTGCTTGACCGTACTGGTTAACTGTTCCAGTCTGAGCAGCACCCAAGAAGGTTCCGCGGAGTTCTTCAGGGACACCAGATGTAGGCGATTGGGTAAAATCACGAATATGCATTTCACAGATAACTGCTTTACATGGATTCTCCAAACGCCATGGCGCTTCTGTCCCATGTCTGACTTCAAATCTTTCTACTTGTCTGTCCTGATGAGAAAGAATTACAGAACGTTTCCCGTCAGGGCTTGTAGCGATAGTGTAAGGATCTCGTGTCAAAGTCTGATGGTGCGGAAACTCAATCTGATACTGATAAGCTTTACCTGCAAGATTTTCATCTAAGTCTAGACTCCACACACCAATGGTATTGTACTTATGACTATATGAATAGCTATTACCACGCTCTAAATTAAAGGTTTTCCAAATAGGTGCATCATTACTAGTGTTTTCATAGACAACCACCTGAACAGCTGTAGCTGTTGGAGCCCAGAGTTTAAAGCTTGTCTGGTAGTCAGAGATACTATAACCCAACTCTCCTTGGTATCCCCAATGGTGATCAAAACTTTCACTGTGAAAGGCTTTATCAAAAGCAAACGGGTTTCGATCTTTATAGCAAGGACTTGCAATGGCTGGATTTTCAGAATAATAAACCGTCTCATCACCATCCAAAATCCAAACCTCAGTCAACAATGGATAATAGTTAAACCGTAGGAGATAATCTTTTGTCTTTCCATCTATTTCGACAGAAAAGGTCAAAGTATCGAGCCTTTCTGCACTTGTGACTGTAAAGGAGAATTTTGCTCCAAAATAATCATTTTCATAATACAAATTTTCTTTAACATCTGCCTGTTTTCTACTGAATGAACAAGCGGCATAATCCCCATTTTTTCGGTGAAAATGGATGACTACTGGGTATCTATACATTTCTTTTCCTAATTCCTAATTTTAATTTTTAAGTCATGCTGAAGAATTTAGCGGGAATTTCAGCACAATAGAGAATAGTTTTAATAGATATAAAAACACATCAGGAGAGATAGTTCCAGACTATCTAACATCTAGTTTTCAACTATTCCTTACAAACTTTCTAGCCAAGCTTCATCTCTAACTTCGATACCAAGTTCTTGCGCTTTTTGGAGCTTGCTTCCTGCATCTGCTCCTGCTACGACAAGATTCGTTTTCCTAGATACACTGCCTGTGACTTTGGCACCAAGGATTTCGAGTTTACTTTTGGCTTCAGAGCGCGTGAGACGTTCCAATTTACCAGTTAATACAACGGTCAAACCTGACAAGGCCGCATTCGCTACTACTGTCTGTCCTTTGTAGTCCAGATTGACTCCAGTTTCTTTCAACTCGCATAAGAGAATCTTCGAGCCTTCTGTTGCAAAATAAGTCTGAAGACTTTGAGCAATCACACTACCCAAGCTCTCGATACTTGCTACTTCCTCTGGATCAGCTTGGGCTAGATTTTCAATAGAGTGGAAATGTTGGAGCAAGAGCTGACTAGCCTTGCTTCCGACATGGCGAATTCCCAGACCAAACAAGAGCTTTTCAGCAGAGTTTTCCTTGGATGCTTGAATGGCCTGATATAGTTTAGAAGCAGACTTTTCCTTGACGCCCTCTAAAAGAAGGAAATCGTCTTCTTTCAAATGGTAAATATCTGCCACATCCTTAACCAGATTAGCAGCAAAAAGCTTTTCAACAATAGATGGACCAAGCCCTGTAATATTCATGGCGTCTCGAGAAGCAAAGTGAATCAAACCTTCCATGATTTGGGCAGGACATCGTGGATTGATACAACGAAGAGCCACTTCATCTTCAAAATGAAGCAACTGACTGTCACAGCTCGGACAGTTAGTCGGAATATCTAGTTTTTCTTCAGAAACACGTTTAGACTCTACCACACGCAGAACAGCAGGGATGATATCTCCAGCCTTATAAACGATAACCGTATCATCTTTGCGGATATCCTTTTCAGCGATATAATCTACATTGTGCAGTGTTGCACGGCTAACAGTTGTCCCAGCAAGCTGAACAGGTGTTAGATTGGCAGTCGGGGTCACAACACCCGTACGACCTACTGTCCAGTCAACTGAAAGGAGTTGAGCTTCTTTTTCTTCAGCAGGAAATTTATAGGCGATTGCCCACTTGGGTGCTTTAACGGTAAAGCCAAGCTCTTCTTGACCTGCTAGGTCATTAACCTTGATGACCACCCCATCGATATCGTAGGGCAGTTTCTCTCGTTCTTGTCCTACTTCTTGGATAAAATCCCATATTTCATCTATACTTTCAGCCAGAATTCGCTTCGGATTAACTACAAAACCAAGCTGTTCAAGATGCTTCAAGACCTTTTCTTGGCTATCACGAGTAGAAGGGCTGGCTTCTTGATAGAGGAAAGTCGCAAGGTTACGCTTGGCAACTACTGCTGTATCCAACTGACGCAAGGTGCCTGCTGCCGCGTTACGAGGATTGGCAAATTCAGGCTCCCCATTTTCTTGGCGAGCTTGGTTGACCTGGTCAAATGAAGCGCGTGGCATGTAACACTCTCCACGAACAGTGATATCAAGTTCTTCTGGCAAGGTCAAAGGAATGTCCTTGACACGCTTGAGATTCTCTGTGATATTTTCACCAACAGAACCATCCCCACGTGTCGCACCGACTACCAAAATTCCCTTTTCATACGTAAGCGAGATAGACAAACCATCGATTTTCAGCTCACAGATATAGATTGGATGGGGTAATTCCTTTCGAACACGCGCATCAAAAGCTTCTAACTCTTCACGTGAAAAAGCATCCTGCAAACTATAAAGAGGATACTGATGACTGTATTTTTCAAAACCATCTAAAACCTTACCACCAACACGATGGGTCGGACTGTCCGCTAAAACTTGATCTGGATAGGCGACTTCCAATTCGACCAACTCTCGGTAGAGGCGATCATACTCGCTATCTGAAACCGAGGGATTGTCACTCGTATAGTACTCGGTCGCATAGCGGTTAAGTAAGGCAACTAACTCATTCATTCTTTCATTCATAATCCCATTTTACCACAAAGCAAGCCCTCCTCACAATAGAGAAGGACTGAAAAATGGTTTGTAGTGTAATATTTTCTAAAAAAAGAGAAATTATAACTCTTTTTCAAAATGACTTCGCACATAAACGAGGGAGAAACAAGACAGGATGATAACACCGCTTCCAATTATCAGAAAAGAAGAGAGATGGACACTTGGTAGCACCGTCATAAAGCCTTTTGCAATCGGCATAAATAGGATGGCTAAGGTAAAAATGGTGCTTAGGACTCTTCCCAAGTATTCCCCCTCAACCTTGGTTTGAACCTGAGTAAAAAAGTGAATATTAAATATCGTCATAAACAGTTCACAAACTAAATTTCCAGAAAAGGAAAGAAAAGTTGGCAGTGGTAACCCCATCATAAAAACTCCAACTCCAGTCAAGGCCAATAGAATCAAAAGATTATAAACACCTGCCTTTATTTTGCTAGCTAGAAGAGCTCCGATAATCGAACCAATAGCGCCCATAGTCAAAATAGTTGCATAAGCTCCTTCTACCCCGTATAGTCGATTCGAAAAAGGGAGGAGAAATTCAAAAGCTGCAAAAAAGAAATTAACGCTGGAAGCGACTACCAAAAGGAAAAAGATTTCTTGCTGGCGCCAAATATAGCGAATCCCTTCTTTCATATCAGAAAAAAGATTTTTCCAGCTGAAAGTCTTTTTCTCTTGTTCCTGAGTCTCTTTTTTTGGGAGAAAAACTACTAAGGTAAATGCAATGAAAAAACTAATGGCATCTAAAACGAGTGTCATATGGAGACTGGCAAATTGTAAAACGAGGAAAGAAAGTACAGGGGAGCTAACACCGACAACCTGCAAAACGAGCTCTAAGCGAGCATTATAGGTCACAATTTCGTCTTTCTCTACAACCTCAGTTATAATGGCTTTGTTGGCTGTACGAGAAAATGCAAAGGCAATCGCCTGAACAATATTTGCGAAGATCAGAGCAGCAATCATCAAGCTATCATTTCTGATGAAAGAAATAGCTAAACAGAGAAGGCCACAAATCAAGTCCGTCGTCATCAAAATTTTGCGACGCGAAAAGCGGTCTGAAATCACTCCGCCAAAGGGATTGACCAGAATCGATGTGACGAGTTCAGAAATCTGATAAATTCCAAGAACAGTCTGTCCTATCGTCCCCATTGATGCTAACCAAATACTGTTTCCATAATCATAGAGCATATTCCCTATTTTATTAATAGCCCCACGACTAATCAACTGGATTGCATGTCGATTCATATAAAAAGCTCCTCTCAAATTTTGAAACTATTGTATCAAAACTGAAAGGAGTCTCTTTATTTTTCCCTTATTTGGGAAATTTAAGCATTTACAAATTTTTCATAATGTTCCTGATAGTAAGCCACTTGCTCTGGAAGTCCAAGCACATCAAAAATACGCATAGCCTCCTGCATCTGACTACAACCCTCTTCTTTCAAGTCTCTCTGGTAGAGGGCGAAACCTTTGAGATAATGGAAGATATTGCGCTCATAAAGCTTGATCCCATTTCCAATCAACTTCTCCACATAGCCCTCAAAATAGTCCGCATCCGCAAAGGATCGATTTTCCAAACAATGCTGGTAACAGTTAAGAGATAAAATCAAAACAAGTTTTCGATGCCGACCAATTTCCTTGTAGTAGTGTTCCCTCTCCATCACTTCTCTGCCAATCCGAGCTACATAGTCCACATTGTAGAAAGTATAGAGATTCCCGAAAAGTATCAACTCATACATGGTCCATTCTTCTGTTTGAAAAAGATAATCTGCTACCTTTTCCAAATCACTCTGCCTCATCGCGTAACGAGAATCTCTTTGACAAATCAGACCTTGTAGCAGAATCCAATTCAGCTCAAAATAGAGGGGATTGGTCGAACTCTTAGCCTTTTCAAGTTGTTCTCTTTGAAGCTTTTGAAAACCTGCAATATCATTTGAGTAGTAAAGCGGAATAATCTGTGCCATTAAGGCAACATGTTCATGATTTTGAAAATCCCTAGCCTTGTCCATGAAATTCTCAATAGTCACATGAATATTGTCCAAAATCTCAAAGAACCGAGAAACTGCTAGATCAGACTCCCCAAGCTCGAAGCGAGATAACTGAGAGGTTGAACATGATTCACCTGCCGCCTCTTTCAAGGAGTACTTCCCACTTGTTCGAAATTCACGAAATATCTTTCCTAGATGTTTCATCTTTACACCTGCTCTGATAATTCTTCCCACTCAAGCATGGCTTCTTCCTGACGATGGCTAATTTTGTCCAGTTCAGTCTGAAATTCCATGAGTTTTTCAGCATCGTTGGTTTCCAGCATTTTTTCAGAAATGGCTTGGCTTTGAGTTTCTAACTCTTCGATTTCAGCCTCTAAACTCTCTATTTGGCGCATGAGCTTACGGGCTTCTTTCTGACTTTCTTTCTGGGCCTGATAGTCATTAGCTGGACTTGCTTCTTTTGCTTGATTACTCATTGAAGCTTCCTCTGTCTGGCTGACTTCTATTTCAGCCTTTTTCTCAACATAGTAGTCATAATCTCCAAGGTAGAGGGTTGAACCACTCTCAGACAATTCCAGTACATGAGTGGCTACACGATTGATAAAGTAACGGTCGTGACTGACAAAGAGCAAGGTCCCATCAAAGTCAATCAAGGCATTTTCCAAGACTTCCTTGCTATCAATATCCAAGTGGTTGGTCGGCTCGTCCAAAATCAAGAAATTGTTGTTTTCCATTGAAAGTTTGGCAAGCAGTAAACGAGCTTTCTCGCCACCTGACAGCATGCCAACTGATTTTTTAACATCATCTCCTGAGAAAAGGAAGGCACCTAGGCGGTTGCGGATTTCAACTTCTGGTGTCAGTTTAAAATCATTCCAAAGTTCATCCAGAACAGTATTACTTGGTGTCAACTTGCTTTGAGTCTGGTCATAGTAGCCAACCTCAACATTAGCGCCAAAGCGTTTTTCTCCCTTGATAAAAGGAATCTGATCAACGATAGACTTGATAAAGGTTGACTTACCAATACCATTTGGTCCTACGATGGCAACAGCATTCATCTTACGGAGGTCGAGATTGATTGGCTCTGAGAGTATTTCCCCATCATAGCCAATGGCCGCATTTTCAACGGTTAAAACGATATTACCTGATGTTTTTTCAGACTGGAAGGTCATATTGGCTGATTTCTTACTAGTTTCAGGTTTGTCCAAACGCTCCATTTTTTCCAATTGTTTCCGACGAGATTGAGCACGTTTGGTTGTTGAAGCTCGGACTAGATTGCGATTGACAAAGTCTTCTAGAGCCGCGATTTCCTTCTGTTGCTTTTCATAGTTTTTTGCCTCAGTAGCTAGCTTTTGCTCCTTTAACTCAACAAAACGAGAGTAATTACCTACATAACGATCTAAGGAATGCTTAGTCAAATCGAGTGTAACCGTCGCAACCTTATCCAAAAAGTAACGGTCGTGACTGACAATAATGAGTGCACCACTATAATTTACTAGGTAATTTTCCAACCAGGCAATGGTTTCAATATCCAAGTGGTTGGTAGGCTCGTCCAAGACCAAGAGTTTGGGCTTTTCAAGGAGCATTTTAGCCAGTGCCAGACGAGTATTTTGACCACCTGAAAGCTCAGCAATTTTCGTCTGCCACATAGATTCATCAAACTTGAAACCATTTAAGATAGCGCGGATATCAGCTTCGTAGGTAAAGCCACCAGCCTGTCGGAAATTCTCTAATAAACGATCATAATCCGCCATCAGTTTATCCAAATCCTCGCCATACTTTTCACCCATCTCTAATTCCATTTGACGCAGTTGTGTCTCTGCCCGACGCAAGTCATCAAAGACGTGAAGCATTTCATTATAAATGGTATTTTCAGACTCAAAACGACTATCTTGGGCTAGGTAAGACAGAGAAACATCTTTTTTCTTATTGATTTCTCCACTAGTTGGCTCCTCTTCTCCAACCAAAATCTTCAAAAGTGTGGACTTACCAGCACCATTTTTCCCAACAAGAGCAATTCGGTCTCGTTCATCTACCTGCAGGTTGATATTATCAAACAAAAGCTCGCCTGCAAAAGAACGTTCAATTTTATTAGCTTGTAAAATAATCATACATCCATTTTACTATCTTTTTCTCTTTTGCACAATTGCAATGAAAAAAGTTTGAGTCATAAACCCGAACTATTCATCTTCTTTTTCATTAGAAAGCGTATTGGGCTATTCTTCTACAATGAAATAAAAGTAAATTTCCTACATTTTAAGTTATGCTAATGTTTTACTAAAATATCAAATCGTGATATAATGAAAGCGATTAAAGCAATAGATAAAGGAGATACTCTATGACTTACCAAGAAAATTATCAAAAATGGGTCGATTTTGCCGACCTTCCCGACTATCTTCGTCAAGATTTAGAAAACATGGACGAAAAAACAAAAGAAGATGCTTTCTACACCAATCTTGAATTTGGTACTGCAGGTATGCGTGGCTTGATCGGTGCAGGTACAAACCGCATCAACATCTATGTTGTTCGTCAAGCAACTGAAGGATTGGCTCGTTTGATTGAGTCAAAAGGTGGAAATGAAAAAGAACGTGGTGTGGCAATTGCCTACGATAGTCGTCACTTCTCACCTGAGTTTGCCTTTGAATCTGCGGCAGTTCTTGCAAAACATGGTATCAAATCTTACGTATTTGAAAGCCTTCGTCCAACTCCAGAACTCTCATTTGCAGTTCGTCACCTCAACTGTTTTGCAGGTATCATGATTACTGCCAGCCATAACCCTGCTCCATTTAACGGTTACAAGGTTTACGGTGAAGACGGTGGACAAATGCCTCCACACGATGCGGACGCTTTGACAACTTACATCCGTGCAATCGAAAATCCATTTGCTGTGGAAGTTGCTGATGTCGAAGCTGAAAAAGCTTCTGGCTTGATTGAAGTTATCGGCGAAGCTGTTGATGCAGAATACCTCAAAGAAGTAAAAGATGTAAATATCAACCCAGCCTTGATTGAAGAGTTTGGTAAAGACATGAAGATTGTCTACACACCACTTCATGGTACTGGTGAAATGTTGGCTCGCCGTGCTCTTGCACAAGCAGGATTTGACTCAGTTCAAGTTGTTGAAGCACAAGCAACTGCAGACCCAGACTTCTCAACTGTTAAATCTCCAAATCCCGAAAATCAAGCGGCCTTCGCCCTTGCTGAAGAACTCGGCCGTCAAGTTGGTGCTGATGTTCTTGTGGCAACTGATCCAGACGCTGACCGCGTGGGTGTTGAAGTTCTTCAAAAAGATGGTAGCTACCTCAACCTTTCAGGTAACCAAATCGGTGCTATCATGGCTAAATACATCTTGGAAGCTCATAAGAGTGCTGGAACTCTTCCTGAAAATGCTGCTCTCTGCAAATCCATCGTATCAACTGACTTGGTAACGAAGATTGCTGAAAGCTACGGCGCAACTATGTTCAATGTCTTGACAGGTTTCAAATTTATCGCTGAAAAAATCCAAGAATTTGAAGAAAAACACAACCACACTTACATGATGGGATTTGAAGAAAGCTTCGGTTACTTGATCAAACCATTTGTACGTGATAAAGATGCTATCCAAGCCGTTCTTGTCGTTGCTGAACTTGCTGCCTATTATCGTTCACGTGGTTTGACACTTGCTGACGGTATCGAAGAAATCTACAAAGAATACGGCTACTACGCTGAAAAGACCATCTCTGTTACCCTTTCTGGTGTCGATGGTGCAGAACAAATCAAAGCGATTATGGCTAAGTTCCGTAACAATGCTCCAAAAGAATGGAACACAACAGCTATCACTGTCGTAGAAGACTTCAAGGCTCAAACTGCTACTGCTGCTGATGGTACTGTGACAACTTTGACTACTCCTCCAAGTGATGTGTTGAAATATACACTTGCTGACGGTTCATGGATTGCAGTTCGCCCTTCAGGTACAGAACCAAAAATCAAGTTCTACATTGCCGTTGTGGGTGAAAGCAACGAAGATTCACAAGCTAAGATTGCTAACATCGAAGCGGAAATCAATGCGTTTGTGAAATAACACTCTATAAAGATGAGATAAACTAGTCTCATCTTTTTTTCGTATCAAATCTAAGCAATTTTAGGAACTTTGTGGCATACTAGACATATCAATGAAAGCGAGGTAAACTCATGGAACAATTTTTAGAAAATATTAAAGATCTTGAAGTCACAACTGTTGCCCGTGCTCAAGAAGCACTTGATAATAAAGAAACAGCAACCTTCTTCATCGGTCGCAAAACTTGTCCCTACTGCCGTAAATTTGCTGGTACATTAGCAGGTGTCGTGGCTGAAACCAAAGCTCACATCTACTTTATCAATAGTGAAGAACCAAGCCAACTCAATGCTTTGCAAGATTTCCGTTCACGCTATGGTATCCCAACTGTTCCAGGATTCGTTCATGTTGCTGATGGCCAAATCGATGTCCGTTGTGACTCTTCAATGTCAGCACAAGAAATCAAAGAATTTGCAGGATTGTAAAAAATATAAAAAAGAAGGCACTCGCCTTCTTTTTTATATCTCTGTCAATGGTGTTGCAGTATCTGGAGAGGTATCATAAACTTTAAAGTCTACTCCTACTCCTAGATCAGCTTGCGCTAGCTGGTTGACCATGGTCATATGAGCCAGCTCCTTGATATTGTTCTCTTTGGACAAATGCCCGAGGTAGATTTTCTTGGTTCGATTTCCCATTGCACGAATCATAGCCTCAGCTCCGTCTTCGTTAGAGAGGTGACCGAGATCGGATAGGATTCGCTGTTTGAGCCGCCAAGCATAAGATCCTGCTCGTAAGATTTCCACATCATGGTTGGACTCAATGAGATAACCGTCTGCATTCTCAACAATTCCTGCCATACGGTCACTGACGTAACCTGTATCGGTCAGCATGACAAAGCTCTTGTCGTCTTTCATAAAGCGGTAAAACTGGGGTGCTGCCGCATCATGGCTAACCCCAAAACTCTCAATGTCGATATCGCCAAAGGTTTTGGTTTTACCCATTTCAAAAATATGCTTCTGCGATGAATCCGCTTTACCGAGGTACTTGCTATTTTCCATAGCCTGCCAAGTCTTTTCATTGGCGTAAAGGTCCATACCATATTTGCGAGCCAATACACCAACTCCATGGATATGATCTGAGTGTTCATGCGTAATCAAAATCGCATCCAAATCTTCTGGCTTACGATTGATTTCGCTCAAAAGACTGGTGATTTTCTTACCAGACAAGCCTGCATCCACTAAGATTTTCTTTTTTGGGGTTTCCAGATAAAAGGAATTTCCACTGGAACCTGATGCTAAAATACTATATTTAAAGCCTTTTTCACTCATTCTAGTCTTCTATTTCGTCCTCCCATATTTCTTCTTTTACGGCCTCCTTATCATAAGGGAGCACGATGGTAAAGGTTGAGCCCTTACCGTATTCGCTTTTTGCCCAAATAAAACCATTGTGTTGTTTGATGATTTCTTTGGCGATGGCTAGACCTAGTCCAGTTCCACCTTGAGCACGACTTCTTGCGCGATCCACACGGTAGAAACGGTCAAAAATCCTAGGTAAATCTTGTTTTGGAATCCCAAGACCCTGGTCAGAAATTGATAAAATCATCTGGTCATCCGTAGTTTTCATGCTGACCGTAATCTTCCCACCATCTGGTGAGTACTTGATGGCATTGTTAAGAATATTATCAATCACCTGGGTCATCTTATCCGTATCAATCTCAATCCAAACTGAAGTTATTGGATAATCTCTCACTAGCTCATATTTTTTCTCTTCATCCTGATTTCTCATCTTATCAAAACGGTTGAGGATAAAGGTGATGAAGGCTGTAAAGTTAATCAACTCTACATCCAGTTTACTAGTCGCATTGTCAATACGAGAGAGATGCAAGAGATCTGTCACCATACGCATCATACGGTTGGTTTCATCGAGTGAAACTTTGATAAAATCAGGGGCGACAGGATCATACAGGGCTCCCTCGTCCAAGGCTTCAAGATAAGATTTAACACTGGTCAAAGGAGTCCGTAACTCGTGACTCACGTTCGAAACAAAGAGTCTTCGCTCACGCTCTTCCTTCTCCTGCTCGGTCGTATCATGTAAAACGGCAACCAAACCAGAGATGAAACCTGACTCACGGCGAACCAGAGCAAAACGTACACGAAGGCTCAGGTATTCCCCATTCACATCTTGGGAGTCAATCGTCAACTCAGGTATCTGTGTAATCAGATCACGCAACTCATACTCATCTTCTATCTTAAGCAATTCGAGGATGCTTTTATTAAGAACATCTTCTTTCTGCACACCGAGCTGTTTCTTTGCCATATCATTGATCATAGTAATCTGGCCACGGCGATTGGTCGCAAGAACACCATCTGTCATATAGGAAAGAATGCTATGCAACCTTTTACTCTCTTGTTCCAGATTTTCTTGGGTCAAACGAATGACTTCTGACAAATCATTCAAGTTATTGGTGATGTTGGTGATTTCTGTGCTACCTTGCAAGTCCAAAACTTGAGAATAATCACCTGCAATTAAGTCCTTAACCTTCTGATTTATCTCTTTTAACCGGATGTTATCCCGACGGTTTTCCAGCAACAACAAGGTCACCACTAGTATAAAGCCAAGTAAAATCAGGATAAAGATAAAATCACTGGTCAGAATAGTTTGTCTAATATCTTCAATCATTATTTTTCATATAGTAGCCAACACCACGACGTGTGAGGATATACTCTGGACGGCTTGGTGTGTCTTCAATTTTTTCACGCAAACGTCGGATAGTCACGTCCACCGTACGAACATCACCAAAATAGTCATAACCCCAAACGGTCTCAAGCAAGTGTTCACGCGTAATCACTTGTCCAATATGAGATGCCAAGTGATACAAGAGTTCAAACTCACGGTGGGTCAAATCTAATTCCTCACCATATTTCTTAGCCACATAAGCATCTGGAACGATTTCCAAATCACCAATTTGTAAGGGCTGCGTCCTCTTCTCATCAGACTCTTGGCTATCTACTGAAGCAAGATCTGTACGACGAAGCAGAGCCTTGACACGGGCTTGTAACTCACGGTTCGAGAAGGGCTTTGTAACATAATCATCTGCACCTAACTCCAAACCGATAACCTTGTCAAACTCGCTATCCTTAGCCGAGAGCATAATAATTGGCACACTACTGGTCTTACGAATAGCTTTAGCAACTTCTAAACCATCAATTTCCGGAAGCATCAAGTCTAGAATAATAATATCTGGTTGCTCTGCTTCAAATAGCTCAATTGCTTCACGACCATTAGATGCGGTTACAACTTCGTAACCTTCCTTGGTCATATTAAACTTAATAATATCCGAGATCGGTTTCTCATCATCTACAATTAATATTTTTTTCATTTCATCACCTTTTCTCTATCTATTATAACAAAAAAATACAAAGAAGGCACAAATGGCTACTGTAAGCCTTCATCTTCAAGAGCTGTTTTATAAGCCTGCCAAATCTTTTGTTGAGGTTTAGCAAGTGGATAATCAGAAAATTCCTGAGGGAAAACCCAACGAACTTCTCTGTCAGAAAACTGTTTCGAATCTGTCACTTGACCTGCTAGGATTTGAATATGCCATTTCCGATGACTAAATACATGCTTTACCTGGTCAAATACTTGCTGAGACCAATTCACTTCTAAATCATAATCCTGCTCAAAGTTTTCTTGAGGACTTGGTCCAAATGCTCTGCTTTCCTCCTTAACTTGATAAAAAAGATCTAGTTGATTGTCTTTTCTAGAAAATTCTTCGACTTCAATCAAGGGGAAATGCCAAAATCCAGCGAGTAGTTTCTCACTTTCATTTTTCTCAAGAAGATATTGACCTCGGTCATTGCGCACAACCAGAGCCTTGAGATAGATTGGGAGGGGCTTTTTCTTGGGTTCTTTAATCGGATATACATCCATAGTACCATTCTGATACGCCGCACTAAAGTCCTTAACAGGGCTTTCTTCTGGTCTAGGATTAACTGGCGCCTCTATGTTAGAACCTAAATCCATCAGAGCTTGGTTAAAGTCTCCTGGCCGTTTCGGGTCAATCAAGATTTCCATCAGAGCTTGGAAAATCTTTCGATTGCTGGGAACTCCGATATCATGATTAATCTCAAACAAGCGCGCCAAAACCCGCATGACATTGCCATCAACCGCTGGCTCAGGCAAGTTAAAAGCGATACTAGAAATAGCTCCCGCAGTGTATGGTCCAATCCCTTTCAAACTAAAAATTCCTTCATAGGTGTTTGGAAATTGACCCCCAAAGTCAGCCATAATCTGCTGGGCTGCAGCCTGCATATTGCGTACTCGAGAATAATAGCCCAATCCTTCCCAAGCCTTCAGTAGACGCTCTTCAGGGGCATTCGCCAGACTTTCAACAGTTGGGAACCAGTCCAAGAATCGTTCGTAGTATGGAATAACTGTATCCACTCTGGTCTGCTGCAGCATGATTTCAGATACCCAGATGTGATAAGGATTTTTACTTCTCCGCCAAGGTAAATCTCGCTTGTTTTCATCATACCACTTGAGGAGTTTTTCACGAAATGAAATGATCTTCTCCTCTGGCCACATGTCAACACCATGTTCTTTCAAATCTAACATATATCTAGTATAACATAGAAGCTTCTAACTGTCCTTTTCTCAGTACTAAAAAGCCTCTTCCCATAGGGAAAGAGGTCTATTTCTTATTGATGAACTGCTTGGGCAGCAGTGATAAGGGTCAACTTGTACACATCATCGGCATTACATCCACGAGAAAGGTCGTTTACTGGCTTGTTCAAACCTTGCAGAACAGGACCTACAGCCGAGAAACCACCAAGACGTTCTGCAATCTTGTAACCGATATTTCCTGCTTCGATACTTGGAAAGATGAATACAGTTGCTTGTCCAGCTACTTTACTTCCTGGAGCTTTCAAAGCTGCTGTTTCAGGGTGGAAGGCAGCGTCAAATTGCAATTCCCCATCGATTTCAAGGTCTGGACGTAGTTCGTGCGCACGTTGTGTAGCTGCTACTACCTTATCAACGTTCTCACCAAAACCAGAACCTTTAGTAGAATAGCTCAACATAGCAATTTTGGGTTCGATACCAAACATTTTCGCAGTGATTGCTGAGTTAATAGCAATTTCAGCTAAGGCATCTGCATCAGGATTAATGTTGATCGCACAGTCTCCGAAAAGATAACGTTCTGAACCACGAGTCATCAAGAAGGCACCTGAAGTACGAGTAACATTAGGACGAGTTTTAATGATTTGAAGGGCTGGACGAACTGTTGCAGCAGTTGAGTGAAGTGCACCTGAAACCATACCGTCAACCAAGCCCATATATACTAGCATTACACCAAAGTAGTTAACGTCTTCACGCAAGAGTCTAACAGCTTCTTCTTCTGATATCTTACCGTTACGACGTTCAACGAGCGCAGCAACCATTTCGTCAAACTTAGCGTAGTGGTCAGGGTCGATAACTTCGTAACCTTCAGTGATTCCTTCGATTTCAAGGTAGATTTTGATTTTTTCAGGGTTACCAAGCAATACTGGGATAACATCTGTTTCTTTAACCAAACGTTTTGTAGCTTGGAGGATACGAGGTTCTTTCCCTTCAGGGAGAACGATGCGTACATTTTTACCAACTAGGTTGGTTTTTAGACTTTCAAAAACTTCCATGAGTTTCTCCTTTAATATTAATTAATTGATAACTTAGTTATTAAATTCTTAAAATCATCTGGCAGTGGAGATGATATTTCCAACTGTTCTTCAAGAAAAGGATGATAAAAAGATAAGAAATGGCAATGTAGCGCTTGACGCTCTATGCCATGCTCTAAACTTCCACCATAGAGGTCATCTCCAAGTAAGGGAAAACCAATATGTGAAAAATGAACACGAATCTGATGGGTTCGCCCAGTATGCAGTTGAATATCAACCAAGTGAATATCCTCATAAGACGCTACAACTTTGTAAGATGTATGGGCGTATTTTCCACCTTTAGCAACCCGTCTCGTGATAATGGAGTCCACATCACGAGCAATCGGGGCGATAATCTCCCCTTCAGGCTCCAAATCCCCATTGCCCTTAACCAAAGCGAAATAACGTTTTTCGATAGACTTTCGTTGTAGTTGCTTGTCTAATCGTGCATGAGCATAACCGTGCTTGGCAAAGAGCATCAAACCTGATGTATCTCGATCAAGTCTGGTCACGATATGAACCTGCTGATTTTCATATCCCTGTTTAACATAGTAGCCTTTGATAAAATTCGCAATGGTATTAGAATGATTAACACTGGGAATGGAAGCAACTCCATAAGGCTTATTCAAAACCAGAAAATGGTCATCCTCATACAAGATATCTAAGGAACGGTCGATTGCTTCAAGGGTTTCAAAGCCTTCCTCTGCTGGGATGTCAATGGTAACCCTGTCTCCAATATCTAAGAGATAAGTCGCATTCTGAGGTCTATCGTTGACTAGGATAGCCCCACCTCGAAACTTTATCTTGGCCAACAGTCCTTTAGAAACCTCTTGTTTCTTCAGAAATGTTTTGACCTTGACATGTTCATCTGCGATAAATTCGAACCTCATTCATCCACCTCGCCAATGAAGGCATCTTTGACACGATTCCAGAAACTAGTGTGACTTGGTGTCGCTACGAAGTGGATCTTGTGATGGTCGATTTGGTACTCAATCCGTTCGATATTACGGAATGAATAGACACTGTTATCGACTGATATCGTGTGGTAATCATTGCGTGTTGGAAAGAGTTCAATCTTATCTTTTTTGGGAATAATGATTGATGATCCCAAAGTGCGATAGACTCGGTTGTTAAGGCTGGCTATCTCCGTCAACTGCAAGGCTTCAATGGTAGGATGCAAGACAGCTCCACCCAAGGACTTGTTGTAGGCAGTACTTCCCGTCGGTGTCGAAACTGTTAGCCCGTCTCCACGAAAACGTTCAAAGGGAACACCATTGATTACAATATCCGCAACCATGGTGCGATCTGACCGACGGATGCTAGCTTCATTTAAGGCTCGGAAGGTTTTTACATCTCCATTTTCAAGTGTCACTTTGACATTCAAGACTGGGTAAGAAACCTTAGCTCCAGAATCCAGTTGGAGATTGGTAACTAGCTGGTCCAACTCAAAGTCACGATAATCCGTGTAAAATCCCAAATGACCTGTATGAACACCTACAAATCGAACCTTGTCTAACTGATTCTCATACTTGTGAAAAGCAGACAAAAGCATCCCGTCGCCACCAATAGAAATGACAATGTCGGGATTGGTATCGTTCAGTATAAAATGTTGTTTCTTTAGTTTTTCCCTCAGCTCATGCAAAACCTTCTGACTCTGAGGTTTTCTATTTGCTATGAGGTCAACTCGTTTACCTGTATTCTTCATCTGTATCGTCACTATTTCCTACACCATCGTTTAGTTTTCTGCTCAATGGATCAAAGAGAGCCTGCGCTTCCTGGATGTCGTCACGAATCTTGCCCATTTCTTCATCCAGTTGATAGGCTATTTTCGCCGTGATTTCCAGTCTTTTCCTGATTTCTTCTGGAAAATCGCCCTGATATTTATAATTGAGCGAGTGTTCAATCGTAGCCCAGAAATTCATGGCTAAAGTCCGTATTTGAATTTCAGCCAAAATCGTCTTAGCCCCGTTGATCGTATCAACCGTGTACTCGACAACCACGTGATAAGAGCGATAACCTGAAGCCTTACGATGAGTGATATAGTCTCGTTCCTGAATGATTCTCATATCTTGGCGTTTACGTAGAATCTCAACTACTTCTTTAACGTCGTCAACAAACTGAACCATGACACGTAAACCTGCAATATCTTGCAGATCATGTTCCAGACTTGCATAAGTAATTCCTCGACGAGCCATCTTTTCTTTGATACTTTCAATCGGTTTGACACGACCCGTTACAAATTCAATCGGAGAATGCTTGTTTTGCTTACGATACTGTTTGCGAATTCCCCGAAGTTTAATCTTCAACTCACCTACAGCCTGAATGTATGGATCTAAAAATTCTTCCCATTCTATGGTCATACTTTCTCCCTTGTAATGTTTGATTGCTCTGTCGAAAATCTTTGATTTTTTCAATACATTCGTATACAATAAATACATTGTCCATTATACCATAAATCGCTTTCAAAGATATAGAAAAGGTTGAAAAAATGAAACATTTAGAAATAGAATTGAAAACACTTCTGAAAAAAGAGGAATATGATCATCTAAAAAAACAGTTTTCCCATATCCAACCCGTCCTTCAGAAAAACTACTACATTGACACACCAGATTTCCAATTGCGTGAAAAGAAGGTTGCCATGCGCATTCGCACATTTGCAGATTGGGCGGAATTGACCTTGAAAGTGCCTCAAACTGTAGGAAATATGGAATACAACCAGAAATTGACTCTTTCAGAAGCTGAATCATACCTAGAGAAACAAAAACTACCTCAAGGGCTCGTTCTAGAGAAGCTTGCTAAGATTGGCATCGAAAGCCATGAATGGCTTGTTCTAGGCTGTCTTTCAACTCTACGTTATGAAACGAAAACTGAAATTGGCTTAATGGCCTTAGACGAAAGTCAATACTTTGACCAGACGGACTATGAACTCGAGCTTGAAGTCACAGACCATGAAAAAGGGAAAGCCGATATTAAGAGATTTTTAGATGAGAATCATATAGTTTATAAGAAAGCTCCATCAAAATTAATTCGTTTTATTAAAAGCATGAAAAAAAGCTGAAATAATCTCCTTTTTTTGGTAGAATAGAAAAGATAAAAATAAAAGAATCTTGCTTTGAAAAACAAAACTTTCTCAAAGAAGATTCACAAAGTTTACAGAGGACGGTCTATAATGTCAGATAGAAACAACATGAAACTTTTCACCCTAAACTCTAACCCAGAAATCGCTCAAAAGATTGCTGATACAGTTGGTGTACCTCTCGGAAAATTATCCTCTCGTCAATTTTCTGATGGTGAAATCCAGGTCAATATTGAAGAAAGTGTCCGTGGTTACGATGTTTACATCATCCAGTCAACCAGCTACCCCGTTAGCAACCACTTGATGGAATTATTAATCATGGTTGATGCTTGTGTTCGTGCAAGTGCTCACAGTATCAACGTTGTCCTTCCTTACTTTGGTTATGCTCGTCAGGATCGTATCGCTTCTTCTCGCGAACCCCTCACTGCAAAATTGGTTGCCAATATGCTTGTCAAGGCTGGTGTAAGCCGTGTTCTAACGCTTGACCTCCACGCTGTTCAGGTTCAAGGTTTCTTTGACATTCCTGTAGACAATCTTTATACTGTTCCTCTATTTGCTAAGCACTACTGTGATAAAGGACTTCTTGGCTCTGATGTTGTTGTTGTTAGTCCAAAGAACTCTGGTGTTAAACGTGCTCGTAGTTTGGCCGAATACCTTGATGCCCCTATCGCTATCATTGACTACGCCCAAGACGATTCTGATCGTAACGAAGGCTATATCATTGGGGATGTTGAAGGCAAGAAGGCTATCTTAATTGACGATATCCTAAATACTGGTCGTACTTTCTCTGAAGCAGCCAAAATCGTTGAACGTGAAGGTGCAACTGAAATTTATGCAGTATCTAGTCACGGTTTATTTGTTGAAGGTGCAGCAGACCTTCTAGATGCTACAAACATCAAAGAAATCCTTGTGACAGACTCAGTAGCAACCAAAGAAAGAACTCCAGAAAATGTATGTTACATTACTGCTAGCGAGTTAATCGGAGATGCTATCGTCCGCATCCATGAAAGAAAACCCGTCAGCCCACTCTTTGCTTACAACAAAAAGAAATAAGGTGATTCTTTGATTTATTTGGACAATGCTGCTACGACTCCTATGTCAGCAGTAGCTATTGCAGAAATGACCAAGGTCATGCAAGAAACTCATGGTAATCCTTCTAGTATTCATAGTCATGGTCGGCAGGCTGGCAAACCACTCCGTGAAGCTCGTCAGGAACTAGCCCAGTTATTGGGGACAAAATCTCAACATATCTTTTTTACGTCTGGCGGTACAGAAAGTAACAATACTGCTATTATCGGCTATTGTCTCCGTCATCAAAATCGTGGAAAACATATCATCACGACAGCTATTGAACATCATTCTGTGCTTGAGACTATCGATTATCTGGTGCAACATTTTGGCTTTGAAGCGACCATCATCCAACCAGTAAATCAAGAAATTACTCCCCAGCAAATTCAAGAGGCCTTACGTGACGATACTATTCTCGTTTCCACTATGTATGCTAATAATGAAACGGGCAGTCTCTTACCTATCGCTGAGATTGGACGTGTTTTAAAAGAGCATCCTGCGGCTTATCATGTAGATGCTGTTCAAGCTATCGGGAAAGTTCCCATCCATCCCGAGGAATTAGGAATTGATTTCCTCAGTGCTTCTGCCCACAAATTCCATGGACCAAAGGGAATCGGCTTTCTTTATGCTTCTTCCGCGGACTTTGATTCCTATCTTCACGGTGGAGACCAAGAACAAAAGAAACGGGCTGGAACAGAAAACCTCGCTGCCATTGTAGGTATGGTCGCTGCTCTCAAAGAGGATTTAGAGCAACAAGATGAACATTACCAAAAACTAGAGGGATTAAAATCTGCTTTTCTAGACGAGATTGCAGGTCTAGAATACTATCTCAACGAAAGCCAACACCAGCTTCCTTATGTTGTCAACATTGGCTTTCCTGGTCAAAAAAATGATTTGCTCTTGCTACGGTTAGACCTTGAAGGAATTTCAATTTCTACTGGTTCAGCTTGTACCGCTGGTGTTGTACAAACCAGTCATGTACTTGAGGCATTTTATGGACCAGATTCGCATCGTTTAACAGAATCTGTCCGTATCAGTCTCTCTCCTCTTAACACCGAAGAAGAACTGAAACAACTCGCACAAACCTTAAAAAATATTATTGGAGATTAATCTAATGGCATTCGAAAAAACCATTAAACTACAAAACTGCCGCTACGACTACACACTTAGCCCAACTGTCAAAAAGTTCACACTGAAAGATAATACTTTCTTTGAAACAAAAGTTGGAAACTACGAACTGACTCGTCTTCTTGAGAAAGTACCGAACAGCGGTGAAGGATTCAAGCTAAAGATCATCATCAACAAAGACCTTACAGGTGCTAAACTCAACATCACTGACAAGTCAGGCCTTCGTTTGGTGAATATCTTTAAATCAGAAGATCACCATATTCACCAAGAAAAATTCTACTTTCTCATGGACAGCCTTGTAGAACGCGGAATCTTCACAAAAGAAGAAAGATAATTGGCTATGTATCAACTTACCTATCAAGATAGTTATCAAGTAGAGCGTACCCTTGAATTTGAAAATTACGAAGAGCTTATGTTATCTCTATCAGGTTGTGTAACTCTTCCAGATACATTCCTAGTCACTTCATTAACCTTTGATGATAAAGTTATCTATCAAGGATTGGTCGGAGATCTCTACCGTTTTCTATCACAAGCTAATTTTTAAAACTAAAACTAAGATTTTCTTAGTTTTTTCTTGTTTTTGTTGATTTTTTCACAATGTTTCTATAAAATAGAAGAATAGAAAGGTTGTGGTTTTGTGAAAGATAAACAGTCTGCTATTCCAAAAGCAACAGCAAAAAGACTCTCTCTCTACTATCGAATTTTCAAGAGATTTCATGCCGAGAAAATCGAACGTGCCAACTCCAAGCAAATTGCAGAGGCTATCGGTATCGATTCTGCGACTGTTCGTCGTGATTTTTCCTATTTTGGCGAACTAGGTCGTCGTGGTTTTGGTTACGATGTCAAAAAATTGATGAATTTTTTTGCTGATCTCCTAAATGATAACTCCATTACAAATGTTATGCTGGTCGGGATTGGAAATATGGGGCATGCCCTTCTCCACTATCGCTTCCATGAGCGTAACAAGATGAAAATCATCATGGCATTTGACCTAGATAACCATCCAGAAGTTGGAACCCAGACACCTGATGGAATTCCAATCTATGGTATCTCTCAAATTAAAGAAAAAATCAAAGAGGCAGATGTTAAAACTGCTATCCTAACTGTTCCAAGTGTTAAATCACAAGAAGTCGCCAATCTTTTGGTCGATGCAGGTATAAAAGGTATTCTCAGTTTTTCCCCTGTTCACCTCCACCTTCCAAAAGATGTGGTCGTTCAGTATGTCGATTTGACAAGCGAACTCCAAAACCTCCTCTATTTTATGCGTAAAGAGGATTAGAAAGCGAAAGCATTTATGAAAAAACCAGTTATTGGGATTACAGGAAATGAAAAAGCTCATCCAGATGATAACATCATGATGAGCTATGCAGCAAAGGGCTTTGTTGAAGGAGTCAAGGACGCTGGCGGAATTCCAATCATCCTACCGATTGGTGATCAAGAAATGGCTACCCATTACATCAATATCATTGATAAGCTCATCCTAACGGGTGGGCAAAATGTTGATCCAAAATACTATGGTGAACCAAAGGCTATTGATAGTGATGACTACCACCTTCAAAGAGACCAGTTTGAATTAGCTCTGATTAGGGAAGCTATCAAGCAGAAAAAGCCAATCTTCTCTGTTTGTCGAGGTACCCAGCTCTTTAATGTTGCTATGGGAGGAACGCTTCACCAAGATATCGAAGACCACTGGCAGGATTGTTCAGCCGAATACACGACCCAACGCCTCGTAACGGAACCTGATACGATTCTCCGAGAAATCTATGGAGAAATCTCTCACATCAACTCCTTCCACCACCAGAGCATTAAAGATCTAGCCTCAAATCTTAAGGTTGTAGCACATGATCCTAAAGATGGAATCATTGAGGCTGTGACAACTACGGACGGCTTCCCTTATCTTGGTGTTCAATGGCATCCTGAATTTCTCTTTGAAAACCGCCCCAAAGATAAAACGCTGTTTGACTATGTTGTTAACGAACTCTAGGACTTATAAATAGGTTATTAATCATGAATGAAATTAAAATACCTTCTACTCATGAGATTTTGAGAGATATAGAAGCTAATGTTTTCATATCTTATAAGGAAAAGGAAGCTAATCTTTTCTTATCAAACAATGAAAAAGAAATAAGGGTTTGCTTTCATCTTTCTAATCTCTATAGACTTTTAACAGCGGAAAGTTACCAATCTTTTTCTAAGAATAAAGAGAATTTCGATAAACTATCTCAAAAAGAAAAACAGCTGAAAGAAATGTCTAAAAAGGCAAAACTATTTTGTAAAAAGGCAGATGCTAAACTAAAAAGTAAATTTCATTCACGTCTTTACTTTTACAGAGATATTCTCATTCATAAAAAAAGATATTATAAAATCGAAGATTTCAATTCGATTGTCAACTTTATCGTTCAAGAAGATTTACTTGTACCCACGATAAAACCTCTTCCTGTTATCAATATGGCAGAAGTAGATTCCTATGTTTTAAAAGTAATTGAGTAAGATCATGTGCATTCTTAAATCAAATCCGTCTTTTCACGGTAACTAAAGTAATCAGAGTGAGAGACAATCAAATGGTCCAAGAACACAATTCCCATCAGTTCGCAGGCTTCCTTGACTAGTTTAGTGACATGGTTGTCGTTTCGACTAGGAGATACAGCACCGGATGGATGATTGTGAACGAGAATCACAGACGTTGCCATATGCTTCAAAGCATAGTGAAGGATTTCTCTCGGTTCAGCAATACTGCGTGTCGCAGATCCGATAAAAATAGTTTGCTGATGGATGATTTGATTTTGAGTATTGAGATAGAGCGCCACTAGGTGCTCTTGTTTTTTGTCGCCAAGTTCCTGTTGCATTTTCTTGGCTAATTTTTGACTGCTGAGAATACTTTCCATCTCAAGGTTTTCATGTTTGTGAATGCGATGTCCCAGTTCAATCACTGCTTGTAATTCAATGGCCTTAATCCGTCCAATACCAGACAGACTCTGCAATTCCTGCAGGGTCATTTTTTTCAAATCAGTTAGACTGGTCAAACTATTCAAGACTTTTTGGGCAATTTCAAAGACATTAGCCTGACGCGTTCCCGTTCTGAGCAAAATAGCTAACAACTCTTGATTGCTCAGAGCCTCTACTCCTTCTTTAACTAGTCTTTCTCTAGGCAAGAGTGAATCTTCTTGGAATGAAATACTGTACATAAAAATCCTCCTCACTTTATTATTCGTGAGGAGGATGAAAAATTAGATTTTTTTCTCAATTGGGGCAACGCTGGCTAGGAGTTTTTTCAGACCGACTTCTGGGAAATTGATTTTCAACTCCTGAGTATCACCGCTACCAGAGACTTCCAGAACAGTTCCCTCTCCCCACTTCTTGTGGAGAGCAATATCCCCAATAGACCAACTTGTACCGCTGGTTTCATTTTTATTTCCAGCTGCAAATTGTCCAAATGGGAGACCACTTGACTGGATAGAGCTTGGGGCAGCACTGCGTTTACGGTCTTGAAGTGCCTGAGCCAAACTCATTCCTTGACCGAAGGCAACGCCACCACTGCTATATGAAGCCTTGAAACTGGTATTAGCTGGTCGAGCCAAACCTTGATACTCAAGCAAGTCCGAACTGATTTCATTGATGAAACGTGTTGGGCGGTTGTAGCTAGTACGACCGAAAAGCAAGCGTGAGTTGGCATTGGTCAGATAGAGGATTTTCTCAGCGCGTGTGATACCTACATAGGCCAAACGGCGCTCTTCCTCTAGCTCATCAGGATCCTCAGCTGCACGGCTAAGCGGAAAGACATTCTCTTCCATCCCGATGATAAAGACAACTGGGAACTCCAGTCCTTTCGCTGCATGGAGTGTCATCAAGGTTACTTCCGATGTTTCCTGACTGCCAGAGTCTGTGTCTGCAATCAAGGCCAAGTCATTCAAGAAACGACTGAGTTTATCCAAGCCAGTTTCCTCTTCTTGACTATCGGGATTGTCGTCAAAATTCTTAGTAACTGATAGAAACTCTTCGATGTTTTCAACCCGAGCCTTACTTTCCAAGGTTGCTTGGGCATTTAGAATCTCGACGTAACCTGTTTTTTCTAGGACGGCCTCAACCAACTCTGTAATGCTTAATTGGTCCAGTTGCTCTCGCAAATCCAAAATCATATTGGCAAAGTCCCAAATTGACTGGGCTGCTTTTCCTTTGATGCCAGACAACATGATGTTTGCAGAAGCATCTAGCATGGACATGTCCTGCATATTCGCAAAATCACGGATTTTCTCAACCGTTCCTGGCCCAATTCCACGTTTTGGTTCGTTGATAATCCGCTCAAAACTGATATTGTCACTCAGATTAGCAATGAGGTTGAGGTAGGCGATAATGTCACGAATTTCCTTACGGCTGTAGAACTTGGTTCCACCAACCATAGTGTAAGGAATATTGGACTTGAGCAAGGTTTCCTCAATAGTACGAGATTGCGCATTAGTCCGATAGAGAACTGCAAAATCCTTGTGAAGGAAATTTTGACTGCGACTAAGTTCATCAATGGTTTTGGCTACAAATACAGCCTCATCTTGTTCGTCATTGGCACGATAGTAAATAATCTGCTCCCCATCAGCATTCTGAGTCCAGAGATTCTTAGGATGACGATTTTTATTGTTTTTAATAACATCATTGGCAGCTTGCAGAATGGTTTTGGTTGAACGATAATTTTCTTCTAACAAGACAACCTTAGCTTGAGGATAATCCTTTTCGAAATCCAAGATATTCTGCATATCCGCACCGCGCCAACCGTAGATAGACTGGTCTGCATCCCCAACTACACAGATATTTTTAAAGCGAGATGCCAATAGTTTGACTAGTTGGTACTGGGCATGGTTGGTATCTTGGTACTCATCAACGTGGATGTATTGGAACTTCTGCTGGTAGTAGGTCAAGACATCAGGATTTTGATCAAAGAGACGCAGGGTCAACATGATTAAATCATCAAAGTCAACGGACTCAGACTGACGAAGCTCTTTCTGATAGGCTGTGTAACATTGAGCCACGATTTGCGTGTACATATCTCCAGCTTGATCTGCATAAGCCACATCATCAATCAAGTCATTCTTAGCATTGGAAATGGAACCCAAGATTGTCCGTTCATTCCATTTTTTCGGATCCAAGTTTAACTGCTTGAGAATGCGTTTCATAAGGGTTCGTTGTTCACCAGGATCTACAATGGTGAAATTACGATTGTAGCCGATATGATCCGCATCGCGACGCAGAATACGAACACACATGGAGTGAAAAGTCGCAATCAGACAGTCCTGAGTAGCTGGATTAAGACCATAAGCACGCTCTTTCATCTCACGCGCAGCCTTGTTGGTAAAGGTAATGGCCAAGATATTCCAAGGATTGACCATCTTTTCATCAATCAGATAGGCAATGCGGTGGGTCAAAACACGGGTCTTTCCTGACCCGGCACCCGCCATAATTAACAAGGGGCCTTCTGTCGCTTGCACCGCCTCAGCCTGACGGTCATTCATTCCATTCAATAATGCGTTCATTTTCTCTTCCTTACTCTTGAAGTCAATATTTCTATTATATCAGAATTCAAGGAAAATATCTTTACCTAGACTGGTTGCGTGTGGAATTCTACTCTTTCATATCATCAGGAGGAGTCAATGACTTTTGCATCCAAACAATATCATGCCATTTTCCAAACTTATAGCCTATCTTAGGGAAATGAGCTACTTGTTCATAGCCTCTCTTTTGGTGAAGAGAAATGCTTCTATCATTCGGTAAAGCAATACAAGCTAAGAAGCGTAAGTAACCTCTAGACTCTAGTTCTTCCTCCAGACAGTCATAGAGTAGACTCCCTAACCCTTGACCTTTGGCTTCTTGATTCAAGTAAATTGAGACTTCGACTGACCAATCATAGGCTCTCCTATCATAATAGGTGGAAGCATAGGCATATCCCAAAATTTTGCCTTCTTCCACTAGCACTAGATAAGGATATTTAAGCAAGGTCTTTTGAACTCTTCTTTGAAATTCCTCAACACTTGGCACCTCGTATTCAAATGTAATGGCTGTATTAAGGACATAGGGAGCATAAATAGCAAGTAGGTCTGGAATATCAGACTCCCTTACTGTTCGAATCGTTGACATATATTTCTCTTTCTAAAATCGAAAATGAGCTTGGATTAAAATCTCCAAACTCATTTGAATTCAATTAAACTATTAGAACAATCCTAGAACGGTTCCGTCACTTTCAACATCCATATTGAGAGCGGCTGGACGTTTTGGAAGTCCTGGCATGGTCATAACATCACCAGTTAAGGCTACGATGAAGCCTGCACCTAATTTTGGTACCAATTCACGAATGGTAATTTCAAAGTTTTCTGGTGCTCCAAGTGCATTCGGATTGTCAGAAAAACTGTACTGAGTTTTAGCCATACAGATTGGCAATTTGTCCCATCCATTCTGAACGATTTGGGCAATTTGAGTTTGAGCTTTCTTCTCAAAGTTCACTTTGCTACCACGGTAGATTTCAGTAACAATCTTTTCAATCTTTTCTTGGACAGAAAGGTCATTGTCATAAAGACGAGTGTAGTTGGCTGGATTATCAGAGATAGTCTTGACAAGTGTTTCGGCAAGTGCTACACCACCTTCTGCGCCATCGGCCCAGACACTAGCCAACTCAACTGGCACATCAATAGAAGCACAAAGTTCCTTCAAAGCTGCGATTTCAGCTTCTGTATCAGAGACAAATTCGTTAATCGCGACAACTGCAGGCACTCCAAATTTACGGATATTTTCAACGTGGCGTTTTAAGTTAGCAAAACCTGCTCGAACTGCTTCTACGTTTTCTTCTGTCAAAGCATCTTTAGCAACGCCACCATTCATCTTGAGGGCACGAAGGGTTGCGACGATGACTACCGCATCTGGAGAAGTTGGCAAGTTTGGGGTCTTGATATCAAGGAATTTCTCAGCACCGAGGTCTGCACCAAAACCAGCTTCAGTAACCGTATAATCAGCCAAGCGTAGGGCTGTGCTTGTCGCCAAAACAGAGTTACAACCGTGAGCGATATTGGCAAATGGACCACCATGTACAAAGGCAGGTGTACCGTAAATTGTCTGAACAAGGTTTGGTTTAATGGCATCCTTCAAGATCAGAGCCAAAGCACCTTCAACCTGCAAATCACCTACAGAAACAGGAGTACGGTCATAGCGGTATCCAATAACGATATTGGCCAAACGACGTTTCAAGTCCTCGATATCCGTTGCCAAGCAAAGAATAGCCATGATTTCAGAAGCAACTGTGATATCAAATCCATCCTCACGTGGAATACCATTTAGAGGACCACCAAGACCAACGGTTACATGGCGCAGCGCACGGTCGTTCAAGTCCACGACACGCTTCCAGAGAATACGACGTTGGTCAATTCCCAGCTCATTTCCTTGGTGCAAGTGGTTGTCAATCAAGGCAGAAAGGGCATTATTAGCAGTTGTAATGGCATGCATGTCTCCAGTAAAGTGGAGATTGATGTCCTCCATTGGCAACACTTGGGCATAACCACCACCGGCTGCACCACCCTTAATCCCCATTACTGGACCAAGTGACGGTTCGCGAATGGCAATCATGGTTTTCTTACCAATCTTGTTTAAGGAATCCGCAAGACCAATGGTAATAGTTGATTTTCCTTCACCTGCTGGTGTTGGGTTGATAGCTGTCACCAAAATCAACTTACCAACTGGATTGCTCTCAACTGCACGAATTTTATCAAAGGTGAGCTTAGCCTTGTACTTTCCATACAACTCCAAATCATCGTAAGAAATACCAAGTTTCTCCACAACATCAACGATTGGCTTCAACTCAATACTCTGTGCGATCTCAATATCTGTTTTCATTCAAAACTCCTCTAACCTCTTATATGATAATTCATTATAACACAAAAAAAGGTTTTTCACATACAAAAAGCTTAGTAAAGTTTATAAACATCAAGTTTTAAGGCCGATTTTAGTCATCTTTTTTACTTTTTATAAGTTTTTATAGCCAAAAACTATAATCTTTCTGGAAAATTAGATGAAAAAAACAAACGCTTTCTTTTGATTCTATTTTATTTTTTGGTACAATAGTCCTATGAAAATTTTAGTTACGTCAGGCGGTACCAGTGAAGCTATCGATAGCGTCCGCGCTATCACTAACCATTCTACAGGTCGCCTGGGGAAAATCATCACTGAAACTTTGCTTGCTGCAGGACATGAAGTTTGTTTGATAACGACAAAACGATCTCTGAAGCCAGAATCCCATCCCAACCTAAGTATTCGAGAAATTACCAATACCCACGAGCTTCTACTAGAAATGCAAGAACGTGTCAAGGATTATCAGGTCTTGATCCACTCAATGGCTGTGTCCGACTACACTCCTGTTTATATGACAGGGCTTGAGGAAGTTCAGGCTAGCTCCAATCTAGAAGAATTTTTAAGCAAGCAAAATCATCAAACTAAGATTTCTTCAACTGATGAGGTTCAGGTTTTATTCCTGAAAAAAACACCCAAAATCATCTCTCTAGTCAAGGAATGGAATCCTGCTATTCATCTGATTGGTTTCAAACTGCTAGTTGATGTTAACGAAGATCATCTGGTTGACATTGCTAGAAAAAGTCTTATCAAGAACCAAGCAGACTTAATCATTGCAAATGATCTGACTCAAATTTCAGCAAACCAACATCGTGCAATCTTTGTTGAGAAAGATCATCTTCAAACGGTTCATACTAAAGAAGAAATTGCAGAACTCCTCCTTGAAAAGATTTAATCCTATCATTCATAGAAAGGAAAGCTATGGCAAACATTCTCTTGGCTGTAACTGGGTCAATCGCCTCTTACAAGTCGGCAGATTTAGTCAGTTCTCTAAAAAAACAAGGCCATCAAGTCACTGTCTTAATGACTCAGGCTGCTACAGAGTTTATCCAACCTTTGACACTACAGGTCTTATCACAGAATCCTGTCCACTTGGATGTCATGAAGGAACCCTATCCTGATCAGGTCAATCATATCCAACTTGGTAAAGAAACGGATTTATTTATCGTGGCCCCTGCCACAGCTAACACCATTGCAAAACTAGCACATGGCTTTGCGGACAACATGGTGACTAGTACAGCGTTATCTTTACCCCAAAACATTCCTAAACTACTTGCTCCTGCTATGAATACAAAAATGTATGACCATCCGGCAACTCAAACAAACCTTAAAACTTTAGAAACATATGGTTACAAGCTTATCTCTCCAAAAGAATCCTTACTTGCTTGTGGAGACTACGGAAGGGGAGCTTTGGCAGACCTTGATATTATTTTAGAAAGAATAAAGGAAACTCTCAATGAAAAAACGATCTAATATTGCCCCAATTGCTATCTTTTTTGCGACCATGTTGGTCATTCACTTTCTAAGCTCTCTCTTATTTAATCTATTCCCATTCCCAATTAAACCAACTATCGTGCATGTTCCTGTTATTATTGCAAGTATTATTTACGGTCCACGCGTTGGGGTTACACTTGGATTTTTAATGGGACTACTTAGCTTGACGGTTAACACGATTACGATTCTACCGACAAGTTACCTCTTCTCCCCATTTGTACCAAACGGAAACATCTACTCAGCTATCATAGCTATCGTCCCACGTATTTTGATTGGTTTAACTCCTTATCTAGTTTATAAACTGATGAAAAATAAAACTGGTCTGATTCTAGCTGGTGCCCTTGGTTCACTTACCAACACAGTCTTTGTACTTGGTGGAATTTTCTACCTTTTTGGAAATGTCTTTGATGGGAATATCCAAAAACTCCTAGCAACTGTTATCTCTACAAACTCAATCGCCGAATTGGTTATCTCAGCCATCTTGACTGTAATGATTGTCCCACGTCTCGAAACCTTGAAGAAATAAAAAAAAACAACTCCACTTTCGTCCTGAAGGTGGAGATTTTGTTTGAAGTAGTTTCTTTTTTGTGAAGTCTTTACCAACTTTTAACTAAAAAACGACCTATAAACCCAAGTAAATCCTTGCTTTATTGTCTTGTTTATTGTACTATACTTGTGTATATACAGATAAATGGAGGTTCTTATGGATATACGGAAAAAAACGCAGTTTATGACTATGACTGCCCTACTCACTGCAATAGCGATTTTGATTCCAATCATTATGCCTTTTAAAATCGTTATCCCACCGGCTTCTTACACCCTGGGAAGTCATATCCCCATCTTTATCGCCATGTTTCTTTCGCCTTTGATGGCTGCTTTTGTGATTATTGCTTCTAGTCTTGGTTTTCTGATGGCAGGCTACCCTATGGTTATTGTCCTACGCGCCTTTTCTCACATCGTTTTTGGTATTTTGGGAGCATTTTATTTAAAAAAATTCCCTGAAACCTTGGATAAACCAAAGGCATCTTGGATTTTTAACTTTGTTTTAGGTGTTGTTCACGCTATCGCTGAAGTACTAGCTTGTATCATCTTCTATGCTACTTCAGGGACAAACGTTGAAAATATGTTTTATGTTCTCTTCGTCCTAGTTGGTTTTGGCACAATCGTCCATAGTATGGTAGACTATACATTAGCACTAGCTGTCTATAAAGTGCTTCGAAAACGTCACTAAAAGGAAAAACTATGACAAAGGATCGCAAACAAGCTCTTCTCAAACTGTTAAAAGAGGCACCAAAAGCTCTCAATGGTCAAACCTTGGCTGAGCACTTTCATGTTACGCGCCAAGTCATTGTACAGGATATCGCTATTCTCCGAGCAGATGGGGCTCCTATCCTATCCACCAATCGTGGCTATATCTATAAAGAAAACAATGTCAGCCCCTACGTTCACAAACTCTTTAAAGTGAAACATGAACTGGAAGAAATCGGGCAGGAACTTCTAGCCATTGTAGATAATGGCGGACGCGTTCAAAATATCTTAATCGATCATCCCGTTTATGGCGAAATTGAAACCCATCTCAAACTCACCTGTCGCCGAGATGTCCAGCACTTTCTGGAACAAGTCGAGAATTCAGACTTTAGACCCCTTTCTGAATTGACAGACGGCATCCATTACCACCTTGTTGAAGCTGAGACACAACAAGACCTCCACTATATCGAGGAGGCCTTGGATCAGTTAGGTTATTTGGTAAAAGACTAGAAAATTTCTTTCTCCCAGCCGTCCTCTGTACGGTGACGATAGAAGAACTCAGACTTGTCAGGTGCTTCCATCATTTCCATCAAAGGCAACATATCATAGGCCAGATCCAAGTTTGGAATCTGGTCTTTTTGCACCCAAGATACTTCTCCTTCTTCTGAGGATTGGAGATTTCCACTAAACTCTGTCGCCTTATAGCAAACGACAATGTAGCGTCCACCTGTATCTAAGGGCCAATTTTTAATGCCGACCAGTTGGGGATTCTGAATGGTCAGGCCAGTTTCTTCGTATATTTCACGAATGACAGACTCGGCAAAGGCCTCGCCATTCTCAACATGACCTCCTGGAAAGGCATAGCCAGACCAGCGATTGTTTTCAGGAGATCGATATTGCATGACTACTCGCTTATTTTCTAAATCTTCGATTAGACAGATGTTGGTTAAAATGGTTGCTTGGGAACGGGACATAGGTTTGCTCGCTTTCTAAATTATTAAATTTTCAGACTTGGTACCAGAGCCATTAGCTTTTACTTTTTAAAATTATTTAGAATAGAATACCATCCGTTTTTCCTTTATAGGTTTTCCAAGGTCAAGCATCTTTTCTTGTCCATCAAAAGTAAAACCCATTTTTTGATAGAAAGCAATGGCACGCTTATTATCTTTCAATACCCATAAGAAAATTTCAGAAAAATGATCAAGAGCATTCAAAGCTGCTTTCACTAACTTTTGTGCGATACCTTTTCCATAATAGTCTTTTAAAATATATAAAGCCATAATTTCACCAGCTTGAATAGTTTCATCACGAAAGTTCCCATAACTGATAAAACCAACTACCTTCATGCCATCTATCGCAATCAATGTATTTTCTGGATACTTTTGACTAAAGAATCGACATCTTTCTAATGTTATTGTCTCCTGAAATTCTGCAGGCAAAAGGTCGTCATAAGCCTCTCTCCACGTTTGCCAGTGAACGAGGGATTTACCTTCTATCTCTTCAGGAGTTTTCATCTTTTTGATAGTAAGATTCATTTATTTTTCTCCTTTCTCTACCCCAACGCCTTCACTTCCTCAGCAACTTTTTGCAGATATTTTTGTCTTGTAGAATTTGTATTCACCTCACGCCCTAACTCACCCAAAATTGAAACTTTCTTTGTTTTAATACCGCAGTGATTTAGGACAGCATTCTTTAATACTGATATTCCATAACTGTCTGGGATATTGATAGGACCTGAAAATACTTTGTACCACCATGTTGGTGCCATTGATGTTGCGTAAATACTGGCCGTTTTTCTTTTTAGTAACTTTTTAAACTGCTGACTTCTTAAGTAGTTCCAAATAAAACTTCCTTTATTATTGGTAGAGTAAGCAATTCCTGGCGTGAAAACACGATCGATCCAACCCTTCAATAAACTAGGCATACTACTCCACCAAATTGGATAGACAAAAATGAAATGATCTGCCCACTGGATTAATTCCTGAGAGCGAAGTATGAAGGAGTCCTCTTCCATACGTTTTCGATAACCATAACGTAATACGGGATAAAATCTATCTCATTTAGATTAATAGATTCAAGCTCATGATGATTTGAGTCAATATTTTCTACAATCGTTCGAAAAATTTCTTGACAGAAACTTCCCTTGTCAGGATGTCCATTGATGACTAAAATTTTCATTCGTTTTCTCCTATCTACCCCAACGCCTTCACTTCCAACATCATATCACGAATCTGGGCCGCCAATTCAAAGTCAAGCACTTCGACGGCTTCTTGCATTTGTTTTTCTAGTTTCTTGACGAGTTCTTTACGCTCTTGTTTGTTGAGGCTGTTGATATCGACTTCCTTGTCCTCTTCTTTAGCAACTGCCTTGGTTACAGCAATTAGGTCACGGATTTCTTTTTTAATGGTTTGAGGCACGATACCATGTTCTTCATTATAAGCCATCTGGATTTTCCGACGACGGGCCGTTTCATCTATGGCACGTTGCATAGACTGAGTCATGGTATCAGCGTACATGATAACATGTCCTTCGCTATTACGGGCAGCACGTCCAATGGTCTGGATGAGGCCACGTTCGTTACGAAGGAAGCCTTCCTTGTCAGCATCTAGAATAGCAACCAAACTTACTTCAGGTACGTCAATCCCTTCACGGAGCAGGTTGATTCCAACCAAAACATCAAAGACACCCAAGCGTAGGTCACGGATAATCTCCGTCCGCTCCAAGGTCTTGATGTCCGAGTGCATGTACTTGACTTTGATGCCCATTTCCTTGAAGTAGTCGGTCAAGTCTTCTGCCATTTTCTTAGTCAAGGTGGTAATAAAGGTTCGTTCGTTCTTTTCAACACGGGCATTGATTTCACCTAGGAGGTCATCAATCTGTCCCATAGTCGGACGAACTTCCACCTCTGGGTCTAGAAGCCCTGTCGGACGAATGATTTGCTCAATCACTGTCTCCGTCTGTTCATTTTCATAGTCACCTGGTGTCGCTGAAACGTAAACAATCTGATGGACATGGCTTTCAAACTCTTCACGACGGAGGGGACGATTGTCCAAGGCAGACGGCAAGCGGAAACCATAATTCACTAACATTTCCTTACGAGAACGGTCACCATTGTACATGCCCTTTATTTGCCCCATGGTCATGTGACTTTCATCAATCATAATCAAGAAATCATTTGGGAAGAAGTCAAGAAGCGTATAAGGAGGCTCTCCTTCGCTACGACCATCCATGTGGCGTGAGTAGTTTTCAACACCATTGGTATAGCCCATCTCACGTAACATCTCAATATCATACTCTGTTCGCTGTTTCAAACGCTGGGCTTCTAGCAGTTTGCCTTCCTTCTCAAAGACAGCTAACTGCTCTTCTAATTCTGCTTGAATTTTCGCAATCGCAACTTCCATGTGGTCATCATTGGTCACAAAGTGAGTGGCAGGGAAAATCGCCAAATGATCCACTTCTCCCAATACCTGACCTGTCAAAGCCTCAACTTCACGGATACGATCAATTTCATCCCCGAAAAACTCTACTCGAAAAGCGTGTTCATCTCGGGAAGCTGGGAAAATCTCCACCACATCCCCACGAACACGAAATCTTCCCCGTTGGAAATCAATATCGTTACGTTCAAACTGAATATCGACCAAGTCATTCAAAAGTTTATCACGAGAAATCTCAAGACCTGGACGCAGACTAACCACGCTATCAGCGTATTCCTTGGGCGAACCCAAACCATAGATACAAGAGACTGAAGCCACAACGATGACATCATTGCGCTCCAGAAGGGCTGAAGTCGCTGAGTGACGGAGCTTATCAATCTCGTCATTGACCGAGCTATCCTTCTCAATGTAGGTATCACTAGAAGGCACATAGGCCTCGGGTTGATAATAATCATAGTAGGATACGAAGTACTCAACAGCATTCTCAGGGAAAAATTCCTTAAACTCTCCGTAGAGCTGACCAGCTAGGGTTTTGTTATGGGCAATGACCAAAGTAGGTTTATTGACTTTGGAAATGACCTGACTCATGGTGTAGGTCTTCCCTGTACCCGTCGCCCCCATCAAAATCTGAGCCTTTTCTCCACCCTCGATATTGTCAACCAACTGCTCAATCGCTTGTGGTTGATCTCCTGAAGGTTGGTATTTTGATACTAGTTTAAATTTATTATCTGTAATTCGATTTATCATGATTGCCTCATCTGCTTTTTTCTATCCTTCTATTTTACCATAAATTTGCTTTTCAGACTCTTCTCCAAACTGATAAGAATGTGCAGTTCATGTTATATTTCCTTACATAAAATTCATAAAATTTGCCTTTTCACTTTTTTTCTGGTATAATGGAAAAATATTCGGAAAAGGAGACTAAAAATGAAGAAAAAAATACTAGCATGTTTGCTCATTTTATTTCCCATTTTCTCACTAGGTATGGCAAAAGCTGATACTGTTAAGATTGTGTCTGATACAGCTTACGCACCTTTTGAGTTTAAAGATTCAGATCAAACCTACAAAGGGATTGATGTTGATATTATCAATAAAGTCGCAGAAATCAAAGGATGGAACATCCAAATGTCTTATCCCGGCTTTGACGCAGCCGTAAATGCAGTACAGTCAGGTCAAGCAGATGCTATTATGGCAGGTATGACAAAAACAAAAGAACGTGAAAATGTCTTTACCATGTCTGATACCTATTATGATACAAAAGTTGTCATTGCTACGACAAAGGCAAATAAAATCACCAAATATGAGGAACTTAGCGGAAAAACAGTTGGAGTTAAGAACGGAACTGCCGCTCAACGCTTCCTCGAAAGTATCAAAGATAAGTACGGCTTCTCTATTAAAACCTTTGATACAAGTGATTTGATGAATAACAGTCTAAGTGCTGGTGCTGTAAATGCCATCATGGATGACAAACCTGTTATTGAGTATGCGATTAACCAAGGACAAGATCTCAGCATCAATATGGATGGTGAGGCTGTTGGAAGCTTTGCCTTTGGTGTCAAGAAAGGGAGCAAGTATGAACACTTGGTTACCGAGTTTAACGAAGCCCTAGCACAAATGAAGAAGGATGGTAGCTTGGAGCAAATCATCCAAAAGTGGACGGCTTCTAAAACTACGGCAAGCCCAACAATAACTACTGCTGCTGGACAAAAAGCTACTCCTGTGAAAAGCAAGTACATTATTGCCAGCGACTCATCTTTCGCCCCATTCGTCTTTCAAAATTCAAGCAATCAATACACCGGTATTGATATGGATCTTATCAAGGCCATTGCCAAAGATCAAGGTTTTGAAATTGAGATTACCAATCCAGGATTTGATGCAGCCATTAGTGCTGTTCAAGCTGGACAAGCAGATGGTATCATTGCTGGTATGTCTGTAACAGATGCTCGTAAGGAAACCTTCGACTTCTCAGAATCATACTACACAGCAAATACGATTCTCGGTGTGAAAGAATCAAGCACAATTGCTTCTTATGAAGACCTCAAGGATAAAACTGTCGGTGTTAAAAACGGAACTGCTTCTCAAACGTTCCTTACTGAGAATCAAAACAAATACGGCTATAAGATTAAAACCTTCGCAGATGGAGCATCTATGTATGACAGTCTGAATACTGGAGCTATTGATGCTGTGATGGATGATGAGCCAGTTCTCAAATATTCTATCAGCCAAGGTCAAAAATTGAAAACGCCAATCGCTGGAACTCCAATCGGTGAAACTGCCTTTGCGGTTAAAAAAGGAACAAACCCAGAATTGATCCAGATGTTCAATAATGGACTTGCGAACCTCAAAGCTAACGGTGAATTCCAAAAGATTCTTGACAAGTATCTAGCTAGCGAAACTTCAACTGACTCTACAAGTACAGTTGACGAAACTACTATCTGGGGCTTGCTTCAAAACAACTACAAACAACTTCTTAGTGGACTTGGAATCACTCTTGCTCTAGCGCTTATTTCATTTGCAATTGCCATTGTCATCGGTATTATCTTCGGTATGTTTAGCGTTAGCCCATACAAATCACTTCGTCTGATCTCTGAGATTTTCGTTGACATTATTCGTGGTATTCCCTTGATGATTCTTGCAGCCTTCATTTTCTGGGGTATTCCAAACTTCATCGAGTCGATTACAGGCCAACAAAGTCCAATCAATGACTTTGTAGCTGGTACTATCGCCCTCTCACTCAATGCAGCTGCTTATATCGCTGAAATCGTTCGTGGTGGGATTCAAGCTGTTCCAGTTGGGCAAATGGAGGCCAGCCGCAGTCTTGGTATCTCTTATGGAAAAACCATGCGTAAGATTATCTTGCCACAAGCGACTAAATTGATGTTGCCAAACTTTGTCAACCAATTCGTTATCGCTCTTAAAGATACAACCATCGTGTCTGCTATCGGTTTGGTGGAACTTTTCCAAACTGGTAAGATCATCATCGCCCGTAACTACCAAAGTTTCAAGATGTATGCAATCCTTGCTATCTTCTATCTTGTAATTATCACGCTTTTGACTAGACTAGCGAAACGCTTAGAAAAGAGGATTCGTTAATGGCAAAACTAAAAATTGATGTAAATGATTTGCATAAGTATTATGGAAAAAATGAAGTTTTAAAAGGCATTACAACTAAATTCTATGAAGGAGATGTTGTTTGTATTATCGGTCCTTCTGGTTCTGGTAAATCCACTTTCCTCCGTAGCCTTAACCTTCTCGAGGAGGTAACGAGTGGCCACATCACAGTAAATGGTTATGATTTGACTGAAAAATCAACCAATGTCGACCATGTTCGTGAAAACGTGGGAATGGTCTTCCAACATTTCAACCTCTTCCCTCACATGTCCGTCCTAGAAAATATCACTTTTGCACCTATTGAACACAAACGGATGACCAAAGAAGAAGCTGAAAAATTGGGGATGGAGTTGCTTGAAAAGGTAGGACTAGCAGATAAAGCTAATGCCAACCCAGATAGTCTTTCAGGTGGTCAGAAACAGCGTGTAGCTATCGCTCGTGGACTTGCCATGAATCCTGATATCATGCTCTTTGATGAACCAACTTCCGCTCTTGACCCTGAAATGGTCGGAGATGTACTGAATGTTATGAAGGAATTGGCGGAACAAGGTATGACCATGATCATCGTAACCCACGAGATGGGATTTGCTCGTCAGGTGGCCAATCGTGTTATCTTTACGGCTGATGGTGAGTTCCTGGAAGATGGAACTCCAGATCAAATCTTTGACAACCCTCAACACCCTCGTCTAAAAGAGTTCTTGGACAAGGTCTTAAATGTATAAAACAAAACTGTAAGGTTCTCCTTACAGTTTTTTAATTGCGTATTGGATTTTTTGTTTTTTTTAAAAATTATGATAAAATAAAAACTATGATAATGAGGAAATCTCATCCCTAGTCCAACTAGGAAAAAATATAGAAATTAGGTAGCTAGATGTCATCAAAGGTTATTGTTACAATTTTCGGTGCGAGTGGAGATTTAGCTAAACGCAAACTCTACCCTTCCCTTTTCAGACTCTATAAATCAGGCAATCTCTCTGAGCATTTTGCTGTTATCGGAACAGCTCGTAGACCTTGGAGTAAGGAATATTTTGAATCTGTAGTTGTCGAGTCCATCCTTGATTTGGCAGATAGTACCGAGCAAGCTCAAGAATTTGCTAGCCACTTCTACTATCAAAGCCATGATGTGAATGATACGGAACATTATATTGCTTTGCGCCAATTACAAGCTGAGCTCAACGAAAAATACCAAGCTGAACACAATAAGCTCTTCTTCTTGTCTATGGCACCTCAGTTCTTTGGAACCATTGCCAAGCACCTCAAATCTGAAAACATTGTTGATGGCAAAGGTTTTGAGCGCTTGATTGTTGAGAAACCATTTGGTACAGACTACGAAACAGCTAGCAAACTCAATGAAGATCTCCTTGCTGCCTTTGATGAGGAGCAAATCTACCGTATCGACCATTACCTAGGTAAAGAGATGATTCAGAGTATCTTTGCTGTTCGTTTTGCCAACATGATCTTTGAGAATGTTTGGAACCGCGAACACATCGATAATGTTCAGATTACCTTTGCGGAACGTTTGGGTGTTGAAGAACGTGGTGGCTACTATGATGAATCTGGCGCCCTTCGTGATATGGTGCAAAACCATACTCTCCAACTCCTCTCTCTTCTAGCCATGGACAAACCAGCTAGTTTTACAAAAGATGAGATTCGTGCTGAAAAGATAAAGGTCTTTAAAAACCTCTATCATCCAACTGAGGAAGAACTGAAAGAACAGTTTATCCGTGGTCAATATCGCTCTGGTAAAATCGATGGCATGAAATACATTTCCTATCGAAGCGAACCAAATGTCGACCCAGAATCTACAACAGAAACCTTTGCATCTGGTGCCTTCTTTGTAGACAGCGATCGTTTCCGTGGTGTTCCCTTCTTCTTCCGTACAGGGAAACGCCTGACTGAAAAAGGGACTCATGTCAATATCGTCTTTAAGCAAATGGACTCTATCTTCGGCGAGCCTTTGGCGCCAAATATCTTGACAATCTATATCCAACCAACTGAAGGATTCTCTCTCAGTCTCAATGGTAAACAAGTCGGTGAAGAATTTAACCTAGCACCAAGCTCTTTGGATTACCGTACAGATGCTACTGCTACTGGAGCCTCACCAGACCCATACGAGAAATTAATCTACGATGTCTTGAACAACAACTCAACCAATTTTAGCCACTGGGATGAGGTAAGTGCTTCTTGGAAATTGATTGACCGTATCGAAGATCTCTGGGCTGAAAACGGTGCTCCACTTCATGACTATAAAGCTGGAAGCATGGGACCACAAGCTAGCTTTGACTTACTTGAGAAGTATGGAGCCAGATGGACCTGGCAACCAGATATCGCCTATCGTGAAGATGGCCGTTTAGAATAGCAAAAATATCCTGCAAGATTGACATGCAGGATATTTATTTTGTATTAAATCAAGCCTTCTAAGAGACCCTTCATAAAGCTTTCTGAGTTAAATTCCCCGATATCATCGATTTTTTCACCGAAACCAATCAATTTTACTGGGATATTAAGTTCTTCACGAATTGCCAGAACAACACCACCTCGAGCAGTTCCATCAATTTTAGTTAAAACAATTCCAGTCAATGGTGTTATCTTAGAAAATTCCTTAGCTTGTACCAAGGCATTCTGTCCAGTTGAAGCATCGAGTGCCAGGAAGGTTTCATGGGGTGCCTCTGGAACGACACGCTTGATAATGCGACCAATCTTTTCCAACTCTGCCATGAGGTTGTCCTTGTTTTGCAGACGGCCTGCTGTGTCAATCATGAGAATATCAATCCCTTCAGCTACAGCGCGTTCCATCCCATCAAAGACTACACTAGCTGGATCAGCTTTTTCAGGCCCCGTCACAACAGGAACATCTACACGACGGCCCCATTCAGCTAGCTGGGCCACTGCACCAGCACGGAAGGTATCTGCCGCAACCAGCATGACTTTCTTGCCAGCTTGTTTGTAGCGATGAGCCAATTTCCCGATAGAAGTTGTTTTCCCAACACCATTAACACCAACAAAGAGCATGACTGTCAAACCATCTTGGAAGTGGATACTTTCATCGTAGTTGCCATCCTTCTCATAGAGTTCAACCAATTTCTCGATAATGACACGACGGAGTGAATCAGGCTTCTTAGCGTTTTCAAGTTTAGCTTCATAACGTAGCTCTTCTGTTAAGTTTGAAGCGACTTGCACACCGACGTCGCTCATGATGAGCAGTTCTTCCAATTCTTCGAAGAATTCTTCATCAACAGAACGGAAGTTGGCAAAGAAGGCATTCAAACGAGCACCGAATCCTGTACGGGTTTTCTTGAGACTGCGGTCATATTTTTCCTGTACGGTTTCTTCAACCTGAGGAACTTCTTCTTCTACAACTTCAGAAGCTAGCTCTTCTTCTGTTTCTTGGCTCTCTTCTTCTAAAATTTCTTCCGATTCTTGGAATTGTTCCAATTCATCAGCTTCTAGCTCAGGCTCTTCCTGAGCAGTTTCTTCGACTGCTTCTGGTTCAATAACTTCTACTGTCGAGACTTGAGGAAGTTCTTCTTGAGCAAGACTTGCTTCCACTTTGTCCCTTGCTGTCTCTTCCTGAGAAGTTTCTTCGACTGACGTTTGGTTTTCTTCAACCTCTTCTGACAAATCAATATTTTCCAGAGCTTCTTTTACAATATCTTCGATTTTCGGCTCTTCTTTTTTCCCGAATAAACGGTCAAATAATCCCATATTCTAATTCTCCTTTAGCACGTATTCTTCGATAGCCCAAGCAACGGCTTCCTCGTCGTTGGTCATAGGGGTAATGATATTGGCAACTTCCTTAACCGCAGGAACTGCATTTTGCATGGCAACTCCCAGACCTGCCCACTCAATCATAGAAAGGTCATTGGCCTCGTCTCCACAAGCCATGACTTGGCTTTGGTCGATTCCCAAGTGTTTAATTAATTTCGCTAAACCTGTTGCCTTGTGTACGTTTTTCGGTGACCATTCCAATAAGAGTTCACGCGATTTGAAGATTTCATATTGGTCAAACAATTCTGGAGAAATCTGTTGAATCGCTGCATCCAAGGGTTCTTGGGCAAAGGCAGTCACACATTTATTATAAGTTATCTGACTAGATAGCTCTTCAAAAGCGACTGGCATGAAAGTCAGTGCTGGATTAAACTTAGCATAGAGACTTTCTTGGTCCGACTGGATTTGATAGACTGTTCCTTCTGAAATAGCATCTAACGGCAGACCTAGTTTTTCAGTTTCCTCGTACAAGCGTGCCACATCGTCGATTGAAAAGACTGTTTTATCGAGAATCTCTCCCGTATTTTTCTGGACAAGCCCTCCATTAAAAGTGATGGTGTACTCGTCCTCCTGACCGTCAGTCCCTAGCTCATGGAGAAAGAAATCCATAGCCTTCAGAGGACGTCCCGTTGTCAGTACGACCTTGACGCCACGTTCACGCGCAGCTTTGAGGACTTTCTTAGTTCGATCTGTCAGCTTTTTATCCGTTGTCAGTAAAGTACCGTCCAAATCAAGTGCAATCAATTTAATATCTGCCATTACAAGCCCTCCATATAAGTCATCACTGACTGGTCCTTATGGTGGCCAATCACTGCTTCTGCTAATTCTAAAATCTCCGGTCGCGCGTTTTCAGGAGCGATTGGGTGCCCGACAACCTGCATCATGTGAAGGTCATTGAGATTATCGCCAAACGCCATAACCTGATCCATGGTCAGCCCCAGTTTTTTCGCTAACTCAACAATAGCCACACCCTTATCAACATAGTCCAAGACAATATCGATGGATTCAAAACCAGTTGTCATGGCTTTCACACCAGGAACATTTTCGTTGACCCAGGCCTCTCCAGCTTCTATCGTTTCTTCAGTAAAGTTAGTAGTGAATTTAAAAATCTCATCTGAGATATCTTCCAAACTCGCTACTTTTTGAATATTTTCATTGTAGTGACGGCTAAACTTGAGATAGGTCTCATCGACTGTATCCAATACATAACAAGCTTTTTTCCCCGTCAGCAACATTTTTCTTTCATCAAAATAGGGTGATTTCTTTAAAGCTTCAAAAGTGCTCAAGTAAAAATCCCGAGACATAGTAGCCTCATACATATCCTCACCATGAAACTCAACATAGCTCCCATTTTCAGCTATAAAAATCACTTCATCACACACATCCGCAAACAACTTTTTCAGGGACAAGATACCGCGACCTGAAGCCACTGCAAAATAAATCCCCTTTTCCTTGTAGGAAACAAGTACGTTTTTAAGGCGTTCCATATCAAACCGACCCTCTCCATCTAGAAAGGTTCCATCCATATCGGTTGCTACAAGTTTAATCATAAAATCCTTCATACTCCAATTGATAAATCTATCTTCTATTATACCATAGATAAGTTTAAAAAGTTCCAGTACAGCAGGAAAGCACTACTTTTTCGGAGAAACTTCAAAGGGCCTAAAAATTAGAATTGTAAAACTTTTTTCAGATAGTTTAAAAAGTTTGTATTCCCCTACCCTTTTCTCTATAATGGAGAGAAAGGAGATGACTATGACAGAAATAAAACATGAAATTGATGCTAACTTTGCAGGACGACTCAATATCCTACGCGCAGGTGTTCTGGGCGCCAATGATGGAATTATTTCCATCGCTGGAGTCGTTATCGGCGTTGCCAGTGCGACAAGCAATATCTGGATTATCTTTTTATCAGGTTTAGCGGCTATCCTCGCTGGTGCTTTCTCTATGGCCGGTGGCGAATATGTCTCTGTATCCACTCAGAAAGACACGGAAGAAGCCGCTGTTGCTAGAGAACAGTTGCTCTTGGATAAGGATATCGAATCTGCAAAACAATCCCTCTATGCTGCCTACCTTCAAAACGGTGAGTGTGAAACGTCAGCCCAACTCTTGACCAACAAGGCCTTTTTAAAAAATCCACTCAAAGCCTTGGTCGAAGAAAAGTATGGAATCGAGTATGAAGAGTTTACCAACCCTTGGCATGCTGCTATCTCTAGCTTTATTGCCTTTGTACTGGGAAGCCTTCCTCCTATGCTTTCAATCACCGTCTTTCCAAGTGACTATCGTATTCCTGCTACTGTTTTTATTGTGGCCCTTTCCCTTCTCGTCACTGGCTATACCAGTGCTAAACTAGGCAAGGCACCTACGAAAACTGCCATGATCCGCAACCTCTGTATCGGACTTCTCACCATGGGTGTAACCTTCCTCTTGGGACAACTCTTTAGCATTTAAGATAAAAGAAATACCTCGACAAGCATCGAGGTATCTTTTTTACATTTGCACAATCTTGCGATAGCTTCTTGAGGTAATCATAAAGATTAAGACATAGACGATGAGGAAGATAGCACAGATGGACAGAGTGACTGTCAACATCATGGTCGCATCTAGGACCCCAATGACTTTTAGGATGAGACTAAGCATATGATAGGCAAAGGCAAGGTGTAGGAAAGCAAAGAGCAATGGGAGGAAGAAAACAGTTAGGACCTGTTTATTAATGGTTTGCTTGATTTGCTTTTGATCGAGACCGACTTTTTGCAAAATGATGAAGCGTTCACGGTCTTCATAGCCTTCAGAGATTTGTTTGTAGTAGATGACGAGAACCGTTCCCACCATAAAGATGATAGAGAGGAAGATACCGATGAAGAAGACTCCACCAAAGAGAGCACTCATCTGCGCACTGCTATCAACAAGATTACTTCCGTAAACATAGCTTCCTTCTTTGTTTAATTCTCTATTAAAGTTGTTAACGAATTTTGAATAGTCATCTGCAATTTTAAGTTGCTCGTCCTCACTAGCCGTTACATTCATACCACCGTAGTATTGATTAAAGATGGAAGAGTTAGGATGCTGTTCTAGAAAGGCTTTCAAGTCAGGAACAACCAAATAGTTATAGTCCGAAGTTAGAGTATTGTACTGATTTGGGACATGTTCAAGAATAAAATCTTTTTTGATTTCTTCTTTGATTGTGTAGGTCTGGTCATTCAGAGTCAGTTCTTTCTGACCTTGAAGTTGCTTGTTTTGAGCAAACAATCCAACTTCATGGCCTGAAAGTCCAAGTTTCTGACCCGTCATATTCTCGTAGTCTTTTTGGTCAAAGACCATAAAAATAGTTTTCGGTTTAACACGATTTTGACCTTTCTCAAAAATGGTCAATTTCGTACCTTCTTGGTTTGCTACAGCAAAGCTACTATATGTAAGGACTTCTTTCTTTGTAACAGTCAATCCTTTATCGCTAGCATACTGGTCTAGGAGTTTATTTATGTCTTCTTTTTCAACATTCTGTCCTGTAATTCCAAAATCATGTGGATTCATGACTTTCTTGAAAGTTTCAGAGCCTTTAAAGATACTCGTTGCAGCAGACATAGTCACCAAGACCATGGTTGAGAGAATAGCAATCGTCGCTAGACCAACCGCATTTTTCTTCATACGAAAAATGAGATTGGATACAGAAATCATATTGTTAGGTTGGTAATAGTAACGCTTGTTTTTCTTCAAGATTTGTAGGAAAACTGTGATCCCTGCATTGAAGAGAAGATAAGTTCCAAAAATTACTAGCAAGACTGCTACGAAGAAAATCAGAACAGCAGAAAGTGGGTTTTCGACTGTTACTGCTAGATAGTAACCAGCTCCCAAACTAATCAGACCTAGGATGGTTTGGACACCTAAGAAACGTCCTTTTTTCTCACCACTGGCTTTTTCACGAGAGAGCTGAAGGGCATTCATTCGTGCAATACGAAAGGCATTGATAAAAATCAGACCTAGGAAGATAGCTCCAAAGACGATGAGAACTAGGATAAAGACTATTGGTTGGAAGGTTGAAACGAGCTCCACTTTCATTTTCATCAGCTTCAGAAGAAGGGCAAAGATTAGTTTATCAAAGAGGGCTCCTAAGCCGAGACCAGCTGTCAAGGTTAAGGAACCAAAAATAACAAGCTCCTTAAAAACCATACTGATTAAATGGCGCTTTTCAAGACCCAGCATACCATATACACCTAGCTCCTTGGAGCGGTTCTTCATAACAAAACTATTGGCATAAAAGACAATAATCCCTGAGGCTATGGTAACAACCACCATACCGAGAGCAAGGGTCGCAGAAATACTTTCTCCCCCTCGGATCTTGCCAATATTAGGATTAAGTGACAGTGAGTAAAAGAGATAGGTGATGGTCACAGCTAAGAGAACAGCAAGAGCAAAGGGATAGTAGAGTTTGCGGTTTTTAATCAAGTTGGATACCGCTAACTTATTGGTTAATCGGAACATACTAATTCACCTCGCTTGCCATAACAGTCAAAGTATCAGAGATTTCTTGGAACATCTGACGCTCTGTCTTGTCTCCACGGTAGATTTGGTTGTAAAGAATACCGTCCTTGATAAAGAGAACGCGCTTGGCTCTGCTGGCTGCTGCCGTTGAGTGGGTTACCATAAGAATAGTTTGGCCACGCTCATTGATTTCATCAAATACATCGAGTAAGGCCGCAGATGACTTGGAGTCAAGAGCTCCTGTTGGCTCATCCGCAAGAAGAATTTCAGGTTCAGTGATGATGGCGCGTGCTACTGCTACCCGCTGTTTTTGACCTCCTGAGATCTCGTAAGGGTACTTCTCTTGTAATTGGTTGATACCCAAATTTTCAGCGGTCACTACCAATTTCTTCATCATCTCCGTGATAGGTTTTCGAGATAGAACTAACGGAAGCAAGATATTGTCCTTAACAGACAAGGTATCTAGCAAGTTAAAGTCTTGGAAGACAAATCCCAACTTCTCACGACGGAAGCTGGAAGCCCGTGAGTTTTTAATAGTTGCTGTGTCTACTCCGTTCAAGTAAACTTGACCACGAGTTGGTTTATCCAGCATAGCTAGGATGTTGAGCAGAGTTGACTTTCCTGAACCAGACTCTCCCATGATGGCAACGTAGTCACCCTTTTCTACGGTAAAGTGAATGTCTTTGAGGGCTTCTACTTGGTTGCCTTGGAAACGTGTTTTATAGATTTTTTGAACGTGTTTTACATCTAAAAGTGTCATGTTTTTCTCCTTCTTAATATCCCATCATTTGAAACTGTGCTTGCATCATAGCGCATCCCAGTTGAACACGCTCGATATCTTTTTGACTTGGTTTTCTTCTTTTCTTTTGTAAGATTCTTTTCATGGTTTTGCTCCTTTGTTCTTTATGAGTCTAGTTTATCGCAAAAAAAGGTAGCCTGCCATAACCTAACCTTACAAAAGAGACTTTAATCTTACATTTTTGTAAGATAGAAAAAAATTTAGAAATTTCACTAGAAGTATTGTACCATAAATGCAAGACAAGAAGAAAACCCTTGTGGATACAAGGATTAAAAGTTAATCATCTTTTTGATTTCGTCTAGAAATGATGAATTTATCAATGAAGAGAAAATGAAAAAGAAACAAAGGAATTGCTAAAATACAGCCTTCTTCTGAAAAATCCTGTTTCGTTAAGTGGTATAAGAAATTATTGGTTGACAGAAAATTAGCAATCAAAATAAATAGAATCCAGAACACGTCCGTCCATTTATAGTTTTTAAAGTATTTCCTAAGCATGCTACTGCCTTCTTTTCTCTTGTAGTATTGTTGCAAAACTTTTGTTACCGTAGATTTACTCACCAAAACCAGCCATCATTGTCTTCAATGGCTTGGGCTTCCTTACGTTTGCGTGGTCCTGTTCCGTACATTTCGGCTTCTATGTCTTCCTTGGTTGGTAAGATAGAGGCAAGGATGATGTAAATAATCACACCAATTCCAAAATTTGCCACGGTAAAAATGGCGAAAAGAAAGCGGACTAGGGTTACATCAAAATTCCACTTGTCTGATAGACCAGCTAAAACTCCGGACACCATACGATTTCGTCTCATTTTATAAAATTTTGTATTCATGATTGTATCCTCTTTCGGTATTCTTAAAAGTAGTATAGCATGACACGGAGCCAAGAACATCAGTCCTTAGGCCAATTTAAGATGACGAGTTTGCCACGGCAGACGCCACAGCGATAGCGCTCGGTGTCGATTCTCCTCTTACGCTGATAACTTTGCTGGCAGTATTGGCATTGATAGACTAGGTAGGGGATTTGAGTTAGTGTTTTCAAAGGTGGTACAAAGCGCAGTCCATCCACTTCTCTCAAAAGTTCCTTAAAATCTCGGTCCTTATGCCGATACCCCTTTTTCTGAAAATAAAGGTGATAGTGACAGAGTTCATGGCGCACAATCTTGCGGAAGACTTCCAAACCTAGTTCATTATAAACCTTGGGATTAAAATCCAAATGCCCATCCTTGGGGAAAAATCGTCCACCTGTCGTTCGCAGACGAGAATTCCACTGGGCTTGGTGTGTGAAAGGTCTACCAAAATCTTCGAGGGAAACAGACTGAACGTACTCAGTCAGTTTCATCAGGAGCTAGGAGCGACAGATTAACTTTTTCACGTTCAATATCGATTTTCTTAACCCAAACCGTTACCAAATCTCCGACTGACACCACTTGGCTGGGATGTTTGATAAATTTACGACTCATATGGGAAATATGAATCAAACCGTCCTCGTGAATTCCAATATCAACGAAGGCACCGAAGTCAACGACATTACGCACCACACCTTCCAGCTTCTGGCCGATAACGAGATCCTTGATATCCAGAACATCTTGACGGAGAACTGGTGCATCAAAAGAGTCACGGAAATCTCGACCTGGTTTGAGAAGATCAGCAATGATATCTTTAAGGGTTTCTGGGCCAAGTTCTAGTTCTTGCGCCATTTCCTTGATAGAAAGAGACTTAAGCTTATTATGGGCTTCTTCATTTAAGTCTTTAATATCTAAACGTTTGAAGAGCTCCTTAACTGCAGCATAGTTCTCTGGGTGAACTCCAGTATTATCTAGGATATTGCTACTTTCAGGGATACGGAGGAAACCAGCAGCCTGCTCAAAGGCCTTAGCACCTAGACGAGGAACCTTCTTGATTTGAGAACGTGAAGTGATTTTTCCTTCTTCCTCACGGTATTTGACAATGTTTTCAGAGATAGTTTTATTGAGTCCAGCTACGTGGGAAAGAAGAGCTGGGCTGGCTGTATTGACATTGACACCGACTTGGTTAACTACGGTTTCAACGACAAAGTCCAGACTCTCAGATAGTTTCTTCTGACTGACATCGTGTTGGTATTGACCGACACCGATTGACTTAGGATCGATTTTTACCAATTCAGCAAGGGGATCCTGCAAGCGACGAGCAATAGAGATGGCAGAGCGTTTTTCAACGGTTAATTCTGGAAATTCCTGACGCGCAAGTTCGCTGGCAGAGTAGACAGAAGCACCGCTCTCATTGACGATAACATAGCTGACTTCTGGAAAATCTTTCAGAACTTCCGCTACAAAGGCTTCACTTTCACGACTAGCCGTTCCATTTCCAATGGCAATGATTTCCACACTGTACTGACCGATCAGGTCGGCTAAGTCTCGCTTGGCTTCTTCAATCTGACGAGCTGAGGCTGGTTTAACGGGATAGATGACTTGGGTCGTCAGCATTTTCCCCGTCGCATCAACGATAGCTAGCTTGGCACCTGTACGAAAGGCAGGGTCAAATCCTAAAACCACGCGCCCTTTCAGTGGAGCAACCAAAAGGAGATTGCGCAGATTGTCTGAAAAGAGTTGGATAGCTCCTTCTTCTGCCTTCTCAGTTAATTCTGTCCGAATGCGTCGCTCGATAGCAGGCAAGACTTTTTTCTTAACAGATTGCTGGATAACTTCATCAATATAGGCATTTTTCACCTTGAAACGAGCAGCAAAGAAAGCTAGGATACGATCCGTTGCATGTTCAAAACCGACTTTCAAGATGCCTAATTTTTCCCCACGGTTGAGTGCCAAGGTTCGATAGCCCTGCATGTTGCCAACTGTCTCTGAAAAATCGTAATAAATCTGAAAGACTTGTTTTTCATCGAGACTTTCATCCTTGACCTGAGAAGTGAGTTTAGAGTGTCTAAGCACTTCCTGATAGGTCATGGAACGCAAGGTCACATCTTCCGATAAGGCTTCAACCAAGATATCAACTGCACCAGCCAAGGCTTCCCTACCAGTCGCAAATCCTTCACAGACAAACTTCTCGGCCTCTTTCTCTAAATCAGCTACATTCTGCAAAATCAAGCGTGCGAGAGGAAAGAGTCCAGCTTCACGGGCAATGGTTGCCTTGGTCCGACGCTTTTCCTTGTATGGAAGATAGAGTTCTTCTACCTCTGCTAGTTTTTCGGCAGCTAAGATAGCTTCTTCCAATTCCTTTGTTAGCTTGCCTTGTTCTTGAATCTTAGCCAAGACAGCTTCCTTGCGGTCATTGAGATTAGTCAGGCTTTTATCCAAGTCAATAATGGCCTTAATCGCCACTTCATCCAGACTACCAGTCATATCCTTTCGATAACGCGCGATAAAGGGAATCGTCGCCCCTTCGGCAGTTAAACTTAGAACGGTATCGATTTGCTTTAACGTTACACCCAAATCTTGGGAGATTTTTTCATATTTTTTATCCATAAACCTATTATACCATAAGGGACAAGGCTTGTTTCACCTTACCTGTTTTTACCTCCTTGATTATCAAAATAAAAATAATCCCTTTTCCGCAAAATAATAGTATAATAGAGGTAGAATTTAGAAAAGAGGTAGGCCCATGGCTGTTAAATTTACAAAAACTGATGACTTGGACAAGATGTTTGAAGAATTTGCCAAACTTCCTGACTTAACGCAGGTCACTTTCCCAGATGACAAAGATAAAAAAGAAAAAGTTGAGAAGAAAAAATAGATGACGAATTTCCAATCTCTTCCTCCTAGTGTATTACAAGCGGGAGCCATTTTTCTCTCCATTATCATCGAGGCTCTGCCTTTTGTTCTGATTGGGAGTCTCATTTCAGGCTGGATTGAAGTCTATATCACACCAGATAAAGTCACTGAGTTTCTCCCTCGCAATCGTTGGGGGAGAATCTTTTTTGGTACCTTCATTGGCTTTCTCTTCCCATCCTGCGAGTGTGGAATCGTCCCGATTATCAATCGTTTTTTGGAAAAGAAAGTTCCCAGCTACACGGCAGTTCCTTTTCTGGTGACTGCTCCCATCATCAATCCTACCGTTCTTTTCGCTACCTATTCTGCCTTTGGCAATTCCTTAAAAATTACCATCTTGCGAGCTCTGGGAGCCATTGTGATTGCTTTGGTGCTGGGGATTTTCCTAGGATTTTTCTGGAAGGAACCCATTCAAAAAGAAAATCCTATTGCTTGTCATGAGCATGGTTTTTCTCATTTGAAGCCTAGTAGAAAAATACTTCAGGTCTTTATACAGGCTATTGACGAGTTTTTCGATATGGGGCGCTATTTAGTCTTTGGCTGTCTCTTTGCAGCTATCGTACAGGTCTATGTCCCGACTCGGATCCTGACCTCTATCAGTGCTAGTCCAGTCCTTGCGATTCTCTTGCTCATGTTTCTTGCCTTTCTCCTCTCTCTTTGTAGCGAGGCGGACGCCTTTATCGGAGCTTCTCTCCTCTCGAGCTTCGGCCTAGCACCAGTCCTTGCCTTTCTGGTCATTGGTCCCATGCTTGATATCAAAAATCTCCTCATGATGAAGCACTATCTCAAAGCGCGCTTCATCTGGCAATTCATGGGCATTGTGACAGTGCTTGTCTTGCTTTATTCTTACATGATGGGGGCGATGTTATGATCCGTTTTATCATTCTACTGGGTTATTTTTCCCTAACTCTGTATCTGCAGCTATCTGGCAAGCTCAGTCACTACATTAACCTCCACTATTCCTATCTAGTCTATATTTCTATGGTTCTTTCTCTTCTGTTGGCTCTGGTCCAATTCTACATCTGGATTAAGAAAATCAATTCTCACAGCCATATGGAAAGTCGTCGAGCTAGACGAATCAGCATCCTGTTACTGTCACTACCTCTGTTGATTGGAGTTACCTTTCCGACAGTAAGTTTGGACTCGAGAACCGTATCTGCCAAAGGATATCATTTCCCACTTGCTGAGGGAATCAACACAACCATTCAGGCAAGCGAAGGAACATCCAGTCAATACCTCAAACCCGATACCAGCACCTATTTTTCCAAATCTGCTTATGAAAAGGAAATGAGGACTACAGCTGATAAATACCTCTCCCAGCCAACCATTCAGGTTACAGACGAAAACTATATGGAAGTCATGGAAGTTCTCTATGACTATCCTCAAGAGTTTGAAGGAAAGAAGATCGAGTTTACAGGCTTTGTCTATAACGATCCTAGCCATCCAGATAGCCAGTTCCTATTTCGCTTTGGGATCATCCACTGTATCGCAGACTCTGGTGTATATGGGCTCTTGACCAAGGGAAACTCACGCCAGTATCCTGACAATACCTGGATTACCGCCAGAGGAATCCTGACAATCCACTACCATAAAGAACTCAAACAAAAACTCCCAACACTGGAAGTTGAGAATTTCACCAAAGTAGACAAACCAGAAAATCCTTATGTCTATCGTGTGTTTTAATAAAAAGTAGCCTTTGCAGGCTACTTTTTTTGTCCATTATATGAATTTCATTCTACCTTCTCTTTCAAATTGATAGCAAACTCTTACTCTCCATCCTTCCAGTTCCGAGCAATCTCTTCGTCTTTCTGGAGTTGGTCTACGAGTTCTTCTATGGAGTCAAATTTGACCATATCGCGGACACGGTCTAGCCAGTAGACCATGACTGTCTCTCCGTAAATATCATCTGAAAAGTCAAAAATATTGACTTCAAAACGTGGCTCTTCTCCATCGAAAGTAACATTTTTTCCAACACTTGCCATCCCACGATATCTTTGACGTTGTACTTCTATATCGACTACGTAAACACCGTCTGCTGGCATATAAGTTCGATCTCTAAGGACTAGATTAGCTGTTGGATAACCGATAGTACGCCCACGAGCATTTCCGTGAACGACCATCCCACGGGTTGGAAGCGGTGTGCCGAGTAGATGATTGACTTCCTTGACATCTCCATCAAGAATAGCTTGGCGAATCCGTGTGGAACTGATCTTGCCCTTTTCGTCCTCTACCGGAGGAACAATGATGATCTCTCCATCAAAATAGTCCTTCAGTTCATCCGCAGTTTTCTTATCTGAGCCAAAGGTATAGTCAAATCCTGCTACAATAATCGCTGGTTTTAAAGCTCTAACATATGTATCAAAGAATTCTTGACCCGTTAAACTAGCAAATTTGCTACTGAAGTCCAGTAAGAAAAGAGCCTCTACTCCATGCCATTTCATCTTGTGCTCCCGTTCTTCGTGATTGACTATATGGAGCATGAGTTCAGGTTGGTAAGGTTGTAAGGCAAGTTTTGGCGACTCTGTAAAGGTCATTACGACAACCGGCAGATAATCCTTCATCGAAGCCTTGCTGGCCACTTCAAAGAGTTTCTGATGTCCCTTGTGGATACCATCAAAATAACCTAGTACAAGGACTGTTTTCCCTGGTACTGCAATATCTTTTTCATTCTTAATAGGTACTGTTGTAATCATGAAACTATTATATCATAGAGCCTGTCTTTTCGCTAAGAGGAAATCCCAAATGTCGTTTTTTGCGCCTGAACTGACCCTGATAGACAATTCAAACTATGAGTTTTAAAAAATAGCACCTCCTAAGAGATGCTATCGTTTGGTAATTAGTCTACTGTTTCTTCTAAATCTTTTAACTTCACCGAAACAATCTTAGACACACCAGATTCTTGCATGGTAACTCCATAGATAGAATCCGCTGCCGCCATGGTTCCCTTACGGTGGGTTACGACGATAAACTGGCTGTCCTTGTCAAAGCGATTGAGGTAATCCCCAAAACGTTTTACATTGGCTTCGTCTAGCGCCGCCTCTACCTCATCCAAGATAACAAAAGGAATCGTCTTGACTCGAATGATAGAGAACAACAAGGCAAGAGCAGATAGGGCCTTTTCACCACCACTCATGAGGTTGAGTGATTGGATTTTCTTACCTGGTGGTTGAACAGAAATCTCCACACCAGCTGTTAAAAGATCGCCCTCAGTTAATATCAAGTCTGCCTGACCTCCACCAAACATCTGTCTAAAGGTCACTTTAAAGGACTCACGAATAGACTCAAAGGTTGATTTAAAGCGTTCCTTGACTTCATCATTCATCTCTGTGATGGTTTCAAGGAGTAGGTTTTTAGCAGACAAAATATCATCTCGTTGGCTATTTAGGAAATCCAAACGATTGTGAACTTTTTCGTACTGGTCAATAGCATCCAAATTGACTGGACCGAGTGAGCGAATAGCCTTCTCAAGATCTTTAACTTCTTGCTCTGCCAGATTGAGATTTTCCAACTCATGCGCTTTTTCTAGAGCCTCAGTATAGCTGATCTGGTACTGGTCAGTTAATTGAGCTTGTAGATAGCGCAAGCGTTCGCTGACCTTTTCTTTCTTGGCTTCAGCACGCGTTTGTTTGCGAATCCACTCCTCATTTTGCTGACGAGCCTGGTCCAAATGACTGGTAATATCATCCAGTTGACCTTCGATATCATCCAACTCAAACTGCTTGCGAATCAAACCTTGTTGGAGGTTTGTTTTCTGAGTTTTGGCCTCTTCCGCCTGCTGACTTAGCAGATCCGTATCAACCTTCTCAAGATTATCAACCTTTTCTTGGAGTAAACGCTGGATTTCCTCTTGTTCAAAATTGAGATTTTCCAGTTCCTTACCTAGGCGTTCAATATCAGTCACTTCATACCGCTTTTGTCCTTGCAGTTCTGACTTAAGCAAGCGTGCTTGCGCTACTTGTTCCTGCAAGTTTTGATAGCGTTCTTGAATAGCGTTTTTATTGGACTTAATCTCTTCAATCTCAGCTTCTAGATTTTGCTTTTCACTTGCGATAGTAGCAAGGCGCTCTTGGCATTTTTCCTTGTCCGCTTGCCAATCTCCTTCAGAAAGACGATTTAATTCCTCTTCTTGAAGTTTCCAAAGAGTTTCTAACTCTTCCACTTGCTGACTAGTTTGCTGATAAGCAAGGGACAAACCTTGCTCCTGGATACGAGCTTGCTCACCTTGAGATTTGATGGCTTCTAATCTTTCTGTTAATACTGCCATCTCATCTTGCAAGGTCTTTAAAGTCGCTTCTTCTGAACGCAGACCAGCTTCTTCTTCGGCAATTTCTTTTTGCAATTGCTCTAGCTCTGGCTTGATGAAGATACTGTTATTCTGGCGATTGGCACCACCCGCGTAGGAACCACCTGTGCGTAACTCTGTCCCATCCAGTGTCACCATACGAACCTGGTAACGAACTTGGCGAGCTGCGGCACGCGCATGTTCTACAGTATCAAAGATAGCCGTCGTAGCAAGCAAGTTTTTGAAAATGGCTTCTAGTCTCTTATCAAACGACACCAACTCATCTGCCATTCCCAGAAATCCTGGACTTGCTGCGATAGCATCTTGATTCTGACTAGAAATCGTACGTGCCTTGATAGTCGTCAATGGAAGAAAAGTTGCACGACCAGCTCTGTTACGTTTTAGGAAATCAATCGCCTTTGTTGCCGCGTTTTCATCTTCTACGATGATATGCTGACTGCTAGCTCCAAGTGCAATCTCCAAAGCAGTTTGATAATGCACATCAAAAGCCAGATGCTCACTGACTGCACCAATGATCCCACCAAGACGGTCTTTTTCTTGAAGAATACTCTTAACACCCGCATAAAAATTACTATGATTTCTTAGAATGTTTTCTAAGCTTTGGGCTCTAGCCTGCTTGTTTTTGAGGCTGTCCAGACGATCAAAGAGTTGGCTCTGCTGGGCTTGGTAAGAAATTTTCTGTTCCTCTTGTTCCTTGGCACTAGCTTGGTAGTCAGCCAATAATTTCTGAACCTGCTCCTTGGCAGATTCAAGCTCAGCCTGTTTTTGACTGGCCTTCTCTTTAGCTGTAGCCAGTTGTTCTTTCAGTTTCTCAACTTGATCTGCTTGTTTTTGAGATAACTGACGGCTGTTCTCTAGTTCATTCTCTATGCGGGTCAACTGGTTTGAGACATCCGCTTCTTCTTGTAAAAGAGCGACAAAGCGTTCTCGCAAGAGCTCGATCATCTGGTCAGGATCGTCTGAGAAAGCCAACAATTCTGCCTCTAAACGATTGAGTTCCTTGTTATTTTCATCTAGACTTTCCTCTAACTGTGCCAAATTCGCTTCTTTTTCAGCCTTCTCTGTACTTAGAGTCTTTCTCTTATCTTCCAAAGCGGTCAAACGGGCTTGTGCTTCTTGTTGATTGAGGGCTACCTGCTCGGACTCCAGTTTTGAAAGAGCTAATTTTCGCTCTAAATCACTGATCAGATTCGTCAGATCCATCAAGCTTCCTTGGTCTTTGGACATTTGAGCTTGGAGATCTTGGCGTTTCTTTTTAAGACTTTGATTTTCTTCTTCTAACTCTTGACGCTTTTGGTAATAGCTAGTCAAGAGTTCCTGAACCTTCGTTAGCTCTTCTTCTGTTAGCTCTAGTTCAGTCTTGTTTTCCTTAATTTGGGCAACCAGTACATCCAAGTAAATCGCCTTGCGTTGACCATCCAAGTCGAGAAACTTGCGCGCATTCTCGGCTTGTTTTGCTAAGGGCTTGATTTGATTGTCCAACTCATGGATAATGTCCTCTAAGCGGTCGAGATTGTCTTGAGTTTGTTGCAGTTTGCTTTCTGTTTCTTTTCGACGAGTCTTGTATTTCAAAACACCCGCAGCTTCTTCAAAAATAGCACGGCGTTCTTCGGGCTTGGAGTTAAAAATTTCCTCAACCTTCCCTTGGGAAATGATGGAGAAGGAATCCCGTCCCAAACCGGTATCCAAGAAGAGGTCATGAATATCACGCAAGCGGACTTTCTTGCCATCAATTCGATACTCACTATCTCCACTACGATAGATATGGCGCTCTACCTTGATTTCTTGTCCTGCATCCTTGATAAAACCATCTTCATTATCCAAGGTCACGACAACTGAAGCATAGTTCAATGGTTTCCGACTTTCAGTCCCAGCAAAGATAACGTCAGGCATCTTGCCACCACGAAGGCTCTTGACACTGGACTCCCCCAAAGCCCATCGCAGACTTTCTGTGATATTTGACTTTCCAGATCCATTTGGCCCAACGACAGCAGTCACACCTTGGTCAAAGACAACCCTGGTCTTGTCAGCAAAAGACTTGAATCCCTGGATTTCAATTTCCTTTAAATACATGAATCCAGCCCTTTCTCAACGGCATTTTTAGCGGCCTCTTGCTCTGCCAATTTTTTAGAACGGCCTTGACCTTTTCCGATACTCTTGCCCTCAACCAGAACTTCTACATCAAAAACCTTATCATGGGCAGGTCCCATCTCAGAGGTCACCTGGTAGCGAATATCCACATCTCCATTGACTTGGAGCAACTCTTGCAGGTGTGTCTTATAATCCTTAATCATTTCAAAGTCACCTGCTTCAACCTTGGGGATCATGACCTGATAGATAAACTCTTTTACCCTAGCAACATCCTTGTCTAAAAGCAAAGCACCCAGAAAAGCTTCAAAGGCGTCTCCAAGAATGGTGTCACGATTACGCCCACCAGACTTTTCTTCCCCTTTCCCTAGCTTAATAAACTGATCAAACTGGCAATCACGCGCAAAACCAGCCAAACTCTCCTCACGGACAATCATAGCACGGAGTTTGGACAAATCTCCCTCTGGTTTCTTAGGATATTTTTTATACAGATATTCTGAAATCAATAATTGCAGAACAGCGTCTCCTAAAAATTCCAAGCGCTCATTGTGTGAAATTTTTAAGAGGCGGTGCTCATTGGCATAACTCGTATGAGTAAAAGCCGTTTCCAATAAATTCTTGTCTGCAAATTCGATTGCAAAACGCTTCTTTAGTACAGTTTGTAATTCTTTCATACCAACCTCTTTCTAACTGATAACAGTCTCTTTTATTATATCAAAAAAAGCCCCCTGAGTCACTTTAAAACGGGACTAGAGGGGATTTGAGCATTTTTTAGAACAAACTTTTCAATTTTAGGGGCAATATAAAGAAAAAAGCCTTTAAATAAGGCTTTTTTAGGCTGTTTACATCCACCCTGAGGGAATCGAACCCCCATCTCAAGAACCGGAATCTTACGTGATATCCATTACACTAAGGGTGGAAACTTGTCTTATTATAACAGAAATTTGCTCTAATAACAAGTTTTTTATGGGTAGACTAAGCGTCCATTAGTGGGAAGCATCCCCGTTCCAGATAGAGTTTTTCACGATAACATAATCAACGTGTTTGAGGTCAGCAACCTTTCGTCCACCTGCATAAGAGATAGCACTTTGCAAGTCCTGCTCCATCTCAGTAAGGGTGTCTTGCAAATGCCCTTTAGCAGGCAGTAAGATGCGCTTACCTTCCACATTTTTATAAGCACCCTTTTGATATTGTGAAGCTGAACCATAGTATTCTTTGAACTGTTCTCCGTCGACTTCAATCGTCTTTCCTGGGCTTTCGATGTGTCCTGCAAAAAGGGAACCAATCATGACCATGCTAGCACCGAAACGGATAGACTTAGCAATATCACCATGAGTACGAATCCCACCATCAGCAATAATCGGTTTGCGAGCCGCTTTAGCACACCAGCGAAGTGCTGCCAACTGCCAACCACCTGTACCAAAACCAGTCTTGACCTTGGTGATACAAACCTTACCAGGACCGATTCCAACCTTAGTAGCATCCGCACCGGCATTTTCCAATTCACGAACAGCTTCTGGTGTTCCTACGTTGCCAGCAATGACAAAAGTATTTGGTAATTCTTTCTTGATATGTTGGATCATAGAAATCACGCTATCCGCATGACCATGGGCAATGTCAATCGTGATATACTCAGGAGCATCAGCCTTGAGTCGGCTAACAAAATCATACTCGTAGTCCTTGACACCGACAGAAATGGAAGCAATGAGCCCTTGATCGTGCATGCGCTTGATAAAAGGAATGCGCCCCTCTTCATCAAAACGGTGCATAATGTAGAAGTATCCGCCTTTAGCCAATTGCTCTGCAACATCCTCATCCAAAATCGTCTGCATATTGGCTGGTACAACAGGTAGTTTGAAAGTGTGATTTCCAAGTGTGACACTCGTATCTGCTTCTGTACGGCTTTTAATCACACATTTGTTTGGGATCAACTGAATATCTTCGTAATCAAAAATTGGAAATTCATTTAACATATCGATGTCTCGTTTCTTTTATAATGACCTACCTATGCTTGCGCACCCCTACGTCTTCTCTGACGTTTCCTTGATTTATTATAAACCAAAGTACAGTTTTTGTCAAATATTTTCAACAATCAAATAATATCGTTCGGAAATTACTTATATAAATAGCAAAAAAGCGAAGAGATTACTTTCTCCCCACTTCTTCATCAATAATCGCTTTAAAAATTTCTGCGGAGTTTTCCATCATTTTACAAAATGCACTATAGGATGAGGCATTCTGAGGGATTCGAATAGACCACTTCTTCAATTGAGCTCCATAGCCAGCTACTTTTCCTATTTCACTATTTACTGACTGCTCCATACTAGGAAAAATCAGTCCAGCCTTCTCAGCTTTTAAAATATAAGAATAGGAAATCAGTTAGAACAAGTCCTCACGGTTTATTCCTTTTTCAGTGAATTCCAGTTTTTTATATTTAGCATCTAAAACTATTTTTAACTCTTTATGATAAAAATCTGGAAATACTTTTCTTTCACGATTAGAAAATACTGAAATACCACCTAGCTTTTCTTTATTCCGTGGATGGATGAAACCTTTTGGCAACAAGGTGTAAACATACTCTTCCCAAAGCCAGGAAACATCAAAAAGAATACCGTGGATTTTTTGCTCTTGGTAGCCTAAACCATGCTTTTCTCTATTTAGGATCATCAGGCAAAGCTCTTGCAACTTTCTGTACTCGTGAAAGTATGCATGACGTATAGGTTTAGATTGATTTCCCCGAATAATCTTAGCACGATCAGCGAGTTTATAAGACGGAGTTACACGGATAATTTCAGCTATAGTTTCACGATTATTATCAAGTAAAGCTCCGAAACTTTTTTGGGTCTTTATGTACTCAATCGCATGCCGAATCAATTGCATGAGTGGATTATCATAGGTGAACTCTCTAGTTGTATAGGTGATATTTCCCATAAAAGGGAGATTTTTTTTCAGATGATTTCCAACATCTAGTACACCCTTTACATGACTATCGTTATGAAAAAATCGCTGGTACTCCTTATAGAGACCTTTTCTGAGAGCAGCTTGTAAATACTTGGGAAAGAGGTAAATCAAGAGTTGATAGAGCTTATCTTCGGGAGATAGACCGACATCCAAACTAGTCAGATTGATATTGAGAACCTTTTGTAAAAGATAATGCAAAAAATGGTCGTTTCTTTCATCAGAAAAACGCAAGGAGATCGTTAATCTTTCCTGGCCATAGCCCAGAAAACCAATTACATTTCCTGTCTTAATTTCCTGATTGACCGTTTCAAAGATTTTTTGGTCTCTTTCTAAGTCAGAAGAATTCTTCAAATCATTTGGAAAAATAAAGATATTGTCCTCTTTAGAAAGGTTGTCCAGTGTTCTATCAAGAAGGGCTTGACTTAGGTTGGGATATTCTGTGATAAAGTTTTCTTTAGCAATTCTATGCTGATTATCAGTTATCCGCATCATTATCACCAGTATCTTGCGGTTCTATTTGCTCGTTATTTGTTATATCAAATGCTTTTTTCAATGTTTCCAGACTTTCATATTCCTCATAGGAACCACGTACATAATCTTCCAAAAGTGGTTTGAGATAATCAGACCAGAGTAATTCATAGTCAAAGTCTACATCCTTCAACTTAAGGAAATAACTTGGTCCAATATGATAATGACTGTTTAGCTCCTGAACGTTTTCAATAGCAGCATTCAAATTTCTTAAACGAAGTTTTGCTTCTTCTGCATGGATATCTAGTTCTTTATCCAACATAGCAACTTGGCTTTCAGCAGTAACTTCAACAAAACGGAAACGACGACGCATAGCAAAATCAAAGGTATCTACTGAACGGTCAATATCATTCATTGTTCCGATGATGTAGACATTCTCAGGAATATAAAACTTGTCATCCGTCTCATGTAAATTAGCATACTGGGTGGAAACACTCCCCCTTTCGCCACGATAACCAGGGTCGATAGAGAAAAAGAGTTCACCAAAAATCTTAGAAATCTCTCCACGATTGATTTCATCAATGATGAAGACGAATTTCTTGTCAGTGTCAATCGTTGGAGATACATAATCGCATAATCCATAACTTTCTTTCATGTGATCCAAAACAATTTTTTGATAAGTTTCGTACTTTAAATTAGTATCTTCACCCTTATACAAAAGATACACTTTTTCTTTGGTAGCAACAGGAGAATCAAACTTCACATTCCCTTGACTATTTAAACTGGCTGGAACAGAACTACGAGGGAAGAGGTATTGTCCTTGCTTTTCATTGATAGCATCCGTTAGCTTACCCCACGCTTCCTCAAAATTATCTTGGCCTCCAGTTTTTTGAGCTTCTTTAGCCTTCTGACAAAATTTCTTAAAAATGCCGTCCTGCAAGCCAAAGTTAATCTGTCCATCATTTACCAGGATTGGTCTCAACCCCTCTACAAAATCCGTATAATCATAGGAAGGGTGAAACTGTACAAATTCGATTTGGTCTTCGTTGCCACCCGTTAATTCTTTGGCAATTTCTTTAGCAAGATAAGTTTTTCCTGTGCCAGGAGCACCGCGGAGGATGAGGTTTTTGGATTTTTTTAATATACCACTATAATTAAATAAAAAATCATTCCTTAACATAGTTTCACTTTCTAATTTTTTATACTTTTTCCAATTAGGATGATTCAAAAAATAGTCATAGTCTTGAATTATGATTTCATCACTTGCAGCAAATTTTATTAACTGGTTAGTCTCTTTAGTTCGATACTTAATATCTGATGGAAACCATATTGTTTCTTGCCCCGTAAAGAAAAACCACTCCCTCTCTATATACTCTTTTTTCCAATCAACAATAATGGTATGCCCATCATCTAAAACCTCTTTAACAGTCGCCATTCCACGAATTTTCATCACAGAAACCTTTAAATCATCTTTCTTTACAAAAGGTACATTCTTCTTTTTGACATATGTGGATTTAGCAAATAAAACGTCACCTGGTTTAATTTTATTAAACAACTTTAACATTCTTTGATACTGTTTATTTTCCTCGTTATTATGCCATCCTAATTCCCACTTTCCTTCTTTCATAAAATATTCAAGATAATCATCATCACCAAATTTTGTACCAACAAAAAAATAGTTATTTTGTTCACTGTTCATTTGAATACTCCTTTTTACTTTCACAAGTAAGTCCTATTAATATATAGTTCATCTCTAGCATATCATATCCTATAAAAAAAGAAAAGAAATTCTAAACAAAAAGCCCAGCGTTAGGAGCTTCAATGTCTCTTAACACTAGACTTCTTTTCAATATTAATAATACTCACCCTGACGGTAATCCCATGAGTTAAAGGTATCTGACAGGTGCATCATGATTTTATCAATGTCAAGCCCTTTGCGGATAACAACTGGAGCTGGTGAGATTGAACGGTCTCCTCCTTGTTCTGGGATGAGCTTACCATCTTTATCAACCATAGACACCATCACACCTTGCTCGTAGCGCGTTTCAATCGTTTTATCAGGTTGGATAGATGCCACATAGTCGTCTGCCTCGATGACAAGGTCCACTGCTCCTTCTATACGTTCTCCGATACCTTCCACCTTACCGCGGTTTCCTTTTCCAGATGGGTTAGCTGATGAGGCGTAGACCATTTTACCTTCTTCCCAAAGTTTAGCAGCCAGTTGTTCACCAGCTTTACCAAATTTAATGACAAAACAGCTAGTACCACGAACGTCAGTCATAAGTTCTTCACGGCCATCACCATATGCTTTGAGTTTTTCAAAAGCTTCTGGTTTCCATGGAAGGATACAACCAAGTAGAATGTCTTCGTCCCAATGTTTTTGATAGAAGGCTTCAATTTCTGAGTTGAGTTGTGCTAAAGCTCGAAGCTCATCCATGCTACCACAGAGAACGACACCTGGTTTGTTACGGTTACGTTCTTTGGCTGCGAACTTACGCTCAAGTCCTGCCTTGTCGCTCGTCATGATAATGTAACCAACTTTTGTAGGACAAACAATACATCCGCCCTCACCTTTTAAAATGTCATAGCCTTCTTGAGAAAGTGTTCCGTTCCATTGAATGTGTTTTGTCATAGTTCTATATGTCCTTTTCTATTTTTCTAATCCTGCCAGTAGGCTGGACGTTGTTTTTCATAGGCAGCAATCAAATCTTCATACTGCAAAGTAATACTGATATCATCCAAACCATTTAAGAGCTTGTGTTTCCACTCGCTATCTATTTCGAAAGCGAATTCTCCAACTGGTGAAATGATTTTTTGTTGTTCCAAGTCCACAGTTACCCGGTCGCTTGCTTGTAGCTTGGCTAATTTTTCTCTAACCTCTCTAGGCTGAACAATAGGCAACATACCATTATTGAGTTCATTATTGTAATGAATATCTCCAAAAGACCCTGCAATCACGACCTTAAAGCCATAGTCCGCTAGAGCCCAAGCTGCGTGTTCTCTGGAAGACCCTGCGCCAAAGTTATCCCCTGAGATGAGAATACTAGCTTTTCGATATTCAGGTCTGTTAAAGACAAAGTCTGGGTCCTCAGTATACTTATCGTCCAAATATCGCCAAGCATACATGAGGTACTTACCAAAACCTTTTTTATCAATTAACTTGAGAAACTGCTTGGGTAGAATTTGGTCGGTGTCGATGTTATCATTCATGAGAGGAACGGTCGTTCCCGTATAAACTGTAAATTTCTCCATATCCTCTCCTTACTGGGCCTCTGGCATTTGCCGAACATCTACGAAACGCCCTGCAATAGCTGCCGCCGCTGCCATGGCTGGACTGCAGAGATGGGTTTTAGCACCAAATCCTTGTCTGTCTTCAAAGTTGCGGTTACTGGTTGAGGCACAGTGGACCCCATCAGGAACCTTGTCAGGATTCATCCCTAGGCACATTGAGCAACCTGGGTCTCGCCACTCAAAGCCAGCGTCTAAGAAGACCTTGTCCAAACCCAACTTCTCAGCAGCTCGTTTTACTGGACGAGATCCAGGTACCACGATTGCTGTTAGATTGGGAGCAATTTTCTTCCCTTTCACAAACCGCGCAGCTAGCTGTAAATCGCTGAGACGAGCATTGGTACAAGACCCGATAAAAATATAACCTAGTTCAATATCCGCTGGCTTTTGACCAGGCTCCAAGTTCATGTAATTATAAGCTCGCTCATCATTCATATCCTTAATTTCTGGGAAGCTACTGTCAAAGTCAACCCCCATAGCAGGATTGGTTCCCCAAGTCACCATAGGAGCCAAATCTGAGACATCCATCCGGATAACCTTATCGTAAATAGCATCCTCATCACTGACAATTATTTTCCAATCCGCCACAGCCTCTTCAAAATCCTTTGGAACACATTCCCGTCCCTTGAGATAGTCATAAGTCGTCTGATCTGGATTCATGATCCCCATCTTAGAACCAAACTCGATGGACATATTGCAGATGGTCATTCGCTCTTCCATGGTCAAAGCATCAATCGCTTCCCCACGATATTCCACCACATAACCAACACCACAGGCGACACCATACTTGGCAATCAAGGCGAGAATGTAATCCTTGGAATAAACTCCCTTTTGAGGTACACCTGTGAATTCAACTAACATTTTCTTGGGTTTGACCTGCCAGAGTGTCTGGGTCGCAAAGACATGCTCGACTTCACTGGTCCCAATCCCAAAGGCGATAGCTCCGAAAGCTCCGTGAGTAGCCGTATGGCTGTCTCCACAGACGATGAATTTTCCTGGTTGAGTTCTTCCAGTTTCTGGTCCAACCATGTGAACGATACCTTGCTTTTCAGAACCGTGGGCTGCATGTTCAATCCCAAACTCCTCAACATTTTCAGCTAGTTTGTCAATTTGTGCTTTAGAAATCACATCTCGAATATCGTAGATATTGACGGTTGGAACATTGTGGTCAAAGGTCCCAAATGTCAAGTCTGGTCGTCTCAATCTGCGGCCTGCATCTCGTAATCCTTGAAAAGCCTGAGGACTGGTCACCTCGTGGATATAGTGTTGATCCACATACATGAGTTGGGGCTGCCCCTCTTCTCCTGTGATGACATGGCGGTCCCATAGTTTATCAAAAATCGATTTTCCTGCCATCCATTACCTCCAAATGAAATATAGGGCTACTAGTGTGGTTACCATCCCAAGGAACCAAACCGTTTTAAAATAACATTTTCGAGTCTTGTGGTGAAAGGTCATTCCTGCTAGCCAAGCACCAAATCCACCACAGACAAGTGCTATCGTCAAGAGAATTTTCTCTGGGATGCGCCAAGCACCTCTCCTTACCTTGGATTTGTCAATGCCATAAATCAAGAAAATCAGCAAATTCCAAATCAAAAGGGTAAGAGTGATTCCTTCGTTTATCTTCATAGTCTTTCAATGATGGCTTCCGTCATTTCCTTGGTAGAAGCCTGTCCTCCTATATCTCTCGTTAAAATTCCTGCTGCCAAACTGGCTTCTACAGCTTGTTCGATACTCCCTGCATCCTCAGAACGCCCAAAACTATCTCTCAGCATCATGGCAACTGATAAAATCATGGAAATAGGATTGGCAATTCCTTGACCTGCAATATCAGGTGCCGAACCATGAATAGGTTCATAAAGACTTGGCCCTTTTTCAGAATGACTAGCTGATGGCATGACGCCAAGTGTGCCTGATAGAACACTTGATTCATCAGATAAGATATCTCCGAAAAGATTCTCCGTCACAATGACATCAAACTTGGCAGGATTTGTAATCATAAGCATGGCAGCTGAGTCTACCAACTGGTGTTCCAAAACTACATCTGGGAAATCCTTTGCAACCTCCTCAGCTACTTTGCGCCAGAGTTTTGAGGTTGCCAGAACATTTTGCTTATCGATGCTAGTAACGATTTTTCTGCGATTTCTTGCAATCTCAAAGGCCTTGCGAAGAATTCGCTCCACTTCCTCATAACTGTAGTCGTTGATATCACGCGCTTTTCGCTCTTCAAGAATATGATCACCGAAGTAAATACCTCCTGTCAACTCACGCACCACGACAAAGTCCACACCCGCAATTCGTTCAGGTTTGAGAGGTGACAAATGCTTGAGACTCTCAAAAATCTTAACTGGGCGAATGTTGGCGTAGAGATTGAGTCCCTTACGGAGAGTAAGCAAGCCCTGTTCAGGCCGAACCACTGCGCCATCATACTGGGGACTACCGATGGCCGCCAGAAGGATGGCGTCTGCTTCTCTACATGCTTTAAGAGTTTCATCAGGTAAGGGATGTCCTGCTGCGTCAATCCCAGCACCTCCAAAGGGGCATCTATCTATCTCATAGTCAAAGCCTGTTTTTGAAGCTAGAGCTTCTAGAACTGCTAAACCAGCTTCCATGATTTCTGGACCGATTCCGTCCCCTGCTAGAGCTACTATTTTCTTTGTCATAGTCTTCTCCTTTACACACTAGGCATGTCTCGGTAGGAAACGCTACGCCCCATCTCACCTGCATTCTCTTTTTGAACAAAAGTATTGGCATTGATATAAGCAATAGCCGAAGCCTTCAATACATCGAAGTCAAGACCTGCTGCGTTAAATATGGTTTCTGTATCTCTGTTTTCAACAGTAACCAAGACACGAGCTTGAGCATCAATTCCATCTGTCACAGCATCAATGGTATAGGATACCAAGCGGACAGATTGGTTAAAGAACTTATCGATAGCATTAAAGATTGCTTCAACAGAGCCTTGTCCTGTCGCATTGAACTTGACCTTCTCACCATCCATATTGGCTAGGCTAACGAGCGCCTCGATGTCATTGTCTGCATGGGTTTGAAGTTGTAAATCATCAAAGTGGAAGCCTTCTGGATTTTCAACCATGGTACCAGCGACCAGAGCTCGAATATCTGCATCTGTGATTTCTTGTTTCTTATCGGCCAACGCCTTGAACTTAGCAAAGAGTGGTTTGATATCCTCTTCTGTATAATCTAGGGCCAGTTCTCTTAGTTTTTCAACAAAGGCATGGCGACCAGACAATTTACCAAGCGGAAGACTATTACTCTTAACACCGACCAATTCAGGTGTGATGATCTCATAAGTGAGAGGATTTTTAAGGACTCCATCTTGGTGAATACCAGACTCGTGGGAGAAGGCATTACCACCAACCACAGCCTTGTTTTTAGGAACTGGAATACCAGAGAAGCGAGAAACCATTTCAGACGTATTCATTGTTTCATCCAAAACAATATCACTAGTTGCTTGGAAGAAATCCTCACGAATCTTCAAAGCAACAGCTACTTCTTCAAGAGCAACATTACCTGCGCGTTCACCGATACCATTAATAGTTCCCTGGACACGTCCAGCACCGTGTTTAATTGCTATCAAAGTATTTGCAGTTGCCATACCGAGATCATCGTGACAGTGAACACCAAAGACAACTTTATGATCTGATTTAATATTTTCAGTCAAGTAATCAAAGATACGTGCAAACTCTTCTGGAGTCGTAAAGCCAACTGTGTCAGGGATATTGATATAAGATGCACCTGCATCGACCGCTGTTTGAACGACTTGCAAGAGGAAATCCAACTCTGTTCTAGTCGCATCTTCGGGAGAGAATTCGACGATTTCAAACTTAGAACGTGCGTAAGAAACATGTTCCTTGATAGCTTCTAAAATCTCTTCCTTGCTCTTATTGAGCTTATACTTGCGGTGAATCGGACTAGTAGCGATAAAGACATGAATTTGTGGATACTTGGCATCCTTAAGAGCCTCATAACAAGCATCAATATCAGATTTTACAGAACGAGCTAATCCTGTCACTGCTGTTTTTTTCATGGCTCTAGCAATTTCTTGAACGGCTATAAATGAATCTGGACTAGCAGCTGGAAAACCAGCTTCAATTACAGAAATTCCCCATTTCTCCAGCTGTCTTGCAATGGAAACTTTTTCCTTTATTGAGAAGTTAACACCAGGTGTTTGTTCCCCATCACGAAGGCTTGTATCAAAAAATTCAACTTTACGCATAAGATTTCCCCTTTTCCAAATGTGGTTTTAAAAAAACATCTCGCTCAGAAGCCCAAGCGAGATGTTGATTTACTCCCGCTTGGTAAGCCAAACAGGACTAATGCTTTTGCACTAGCCCGAGTACCTCAACAACAAAGCAAATTGATTAAACTTAGCTGTTTTCATGTTTGACTTTCTCCTTCGTTTGATATCTTGTTTAGTATTTTAGCATAGCTAAAAACACTTGTCAAGAAAAAATCCAATATTTTCTGAAAATTTCTTCAGTAAAGAATATTTTGCTAATTGAAAGTATTTGAAAATAAAAGGGAATTTCTTTATTTTTTCAATGTCAAATTCCAACTGATTTCTAGCAAATCTAGAACGTCATCATCCGATAAAGTATCATCAAGAGCAAGACTAATCCAGTAGCGTTTGTTCATATGAAAGGCAGGATAAATGCCTTTTTGTGAAAGTAAATCAGCTACTTGATCGTGTTTGAGGTTGACTGCTTCGACTAGCCCTTCTCTCCCCTTTTCCAGCTTATCCCATGGGATTCTCATCATAACAGCATACCACTTTTTACTGTCTTCATGACGTAATACTGCTGTATCAGGTGATTTTTCCCATAGATATTCCAACTGATTGCCATATTTTTTCTGAACCTGAGCCATGATACGCTTGGTCTGGGGACAGATAAAATCTTGCACGTCAAAACAGGACTGACGAACCTGATAGAGAATCTCCAAACAAGCTTGACGAACACATCCGACAAAAGTCCCTCTCATGCTTTCCATATGTACTTGAGGATAGAGGTCACCAGTCTCCTGATCAAAAACTTGAAAGCTCACATTATCCGTTGTGATGGACACAGTCATGACAAAGTCTCCATCTAAAATCTGGAAACTGTAGGTCCAGACTCCCTCATTTTCTATAAAACCGTAGACACTGGCTTTTTCTTGATTAAACTGGTAAGATTTAAAAATTTCAAACATAAGTGAAAACTGCTACCAAAAGCTAGCAGTTCCTTTCTATTTTTTAAAAGACAACCTTAGTCCCATGTAATTGTGTCACGCCTAGCTGGTCGATAAAGATTTGGCGGTTGTCCAAGTCAATTCCCCCACCTGGTAGAATTTCAATTTTACCAGCAGCATGTTCTAGAATTCTGTGATAGTGATCAAAACGTTTTTCTAGCGAGTCGCCAGATAGACCAGCACGAGTCAAGATACGAGTGACACCGGCTTGGCTGAGCCAGTCAATGGCTTCCAACTGGTCTTCATCACTCAATTCATCAAAGGCCATGTGAAAGACAATTTCCATTCCTTTAGATGCGGCAATCAACTTCTCAAGATTAGTCTTATCCAACTTCTTATCAGCAGTTAAAGCACCAAATACAACACCTTGGCTTCCAGCTTGCGCAGTCAAACGAATATCTTCTAGCATGATCTCTATTTCAGGATCAGTATAGACAAAGTCGCCACCACGGGGACGAATCATAGTCATGATAGTGGTGTCGTAGTTAGCTGCCAGTTCAACCGCTGCCTTGGTTACTCCATAGCTAGGTGTTGTTCCTCCCACTGCTAGATTGTCACAAAGTTCGATTCGACGAGCTCCAGCCTGCATCGCTTTTTCAAGCAAGGTCACATTTTCAGCACAAAATTCGTAAATCATTTGATTCTCCTTGATGTTTTCTTTAAATTTATTATATCATATTATTTTAAATATACTTTCATTTTTATCAAGGCAAATAACTACTATTTTTATCTATTCTTTGTCAGGAATGACTTTAAAGAGATAGTAGGTGATAAAGACAGTCAAGGCTCCCAGACCAATTTTGACTGGTAAAAGAGGGGCAACATAAATAGAAATCCCCATCAAGATATAGATAGATACGATGATTTTTTTCTTACGTTCTCGCGCGATTGACTTGGTTTCCCGAAAATCAGCTACATAAGTCTGATAAAGCTTTGTATGATAAAGCCAATCTTCAAAACGCTTAGAAGATTTTGAAAAGCAAGCGATAGCTAACAAAAGAAAGGGAGTTGTTGGTAAAAGTGGTAGGACAACTCCAATAACAGCTAAAGCCAGTGAAATAAAGCCAATACTGAGGTAAATGAGACGCATGATTTCTCCTAGATAAATTACTCTTCCTCTAGTTTCGCATACAAGGGGGAAATTTGTCAAGCCTCAACAAAAAAGAGCCTGAAATTCATTTTCAGGGCTCTGCATTTTATTTAATTTTTTCCTCTTCGTAGTCGCCATTACTACATACAACCTGCTTACCACCACCACGGACTTTTTTCTCCACAAGGAAGTGTCCGCATTTTGGACAGTCACGGCCAATTGGTTTGTCCCAGGAAGTAAACTCACATTCTGGGTAACGATTGCAACCATAGAAGATACGATTGCGCTTGGTTTTGCGTTCGATGATTTGTCCTTGATGACAGCTTGGACACTCGACTCCAATCTCTTTGACAATTGCCTGAGTATGACGGCAGTCTGGGAAATTACTACAAGCATAGAATTTACCAAAACGACCGAGCTTAATCACCATTGGACTGCCACAAACTTCACAGTCAAACCCAGCTGGCTCATCCTTGATCTGGATTTTTTCCATTTCGGATTCAGCCTTGGCTACTTCTTTGGAGAATGGTTTATAAAATTCGTCAATAACCCGTTGCCACTGCTCTTTACCAACTTCGACATCATCCAGTTTTCCTTCCATTTCAGCTGTGAAGGTCACGTTTACGATATCTGGGAAATATTCAACGATGAGTTTATTGACAATTTCTCCCAACTCTGTTGGTTCAAAACGTTTGGCTGCCAGACGAACGTAGTAACGTTTTTGGATAGTTTCAATGGTCGGAGCGTAAGTTGAAGGACGTCCAACACCATTTTCTTCCAAGGTCTTGATAAGAGTCGCTTCTGAATAGCGAGCTGGCGGTTGAGTGAAATGTTGTTCTGGCTTGCTATTGACCTGCTTGACCACATCTCCAACAGCCATATCTGGCAACATTTTGTTCTTGTCAGAGTCATTGTAGATAGCAAGATAACCATCAAACTTAACTTGGCTTCCATTCGCTGCAAACTGAACCCCATTTTGAGAAAGCTTAACAGCCATGGTATCAAAGATAGCGCCCGTCATCTGGCTTGCCACAAAACGGTTCCAGATAAGGGTATAAAGTTTGAGCTGGTCTTTGTCCAAGTACTTAGCGATGCTTTCAGGTGTATTAAAGACACTAGATGGACGAATGGCTTCGTGGGCATCTTGAGCACCTGAGGCATTCTTGACCCTGCTACCATGCTTGGAATACTTGCTACCAAAACGGTCGTTAATGTAGCTTGCCGCTTCGTTCTGAGCTACTGGACTAATACGAGTCGAGTCTGTACGCATATAGGTAATCAAACCTTGCACACCTGATCCGATATTGATCCCTTCATAGAGCTGTTGAGCCACCATCATGGTCTTTCGAGTACGGAAATTGATTTTGTTAGCAGCATCCATTTGCATGGTTGAAGTCGTATAAGGTAGGGGTGCATTGCGTTTGCGTTCTTTCTTATCTACCTGGTCAACTGTGAAATCTTTACTAGTCAAATGGGACAAGGCTTCTTTGACTTCTTCGTTGGTAGTCAATTTCATCTTTTTGCCATTCATACCATAGAATGAAGCCTGAAATTGCTTGGTCCCCTTCTTAAAGACACCATCAATTGTCCAGTATTCTTCCGGTTGGAAGGCATTGATTTCATTTTCACGGTCAATGATGAGTTTAAGAGCAACCGACTGCACACGCCCTGCTGATAAGCCCTTCTTGACCTTTTTCCACAAAATTGGCGAAATCGAATAGCCTACCAAGCGGTCCAAGACACGACGAGCTTGTTGGGCGTCGACCAAGTCCATATCAATCTTGCGCGGTTCTTTAAAGGCATTTTTTACTGCGTCTTTGGTGATTTCATTAAAGACCACACGGTTGGCATCATTTTCATCCAAGTTGAGAATGTGAGCCAAATGCCAGGAAATCGCTTCTCCTTCACGGTCCGGGTCACTCGCCAGAAAGACTTTATTAGCTTTTTTAGCTTCTTTTTTCAAGTCATTGATGAGAGGACCTTTTCCTCGGATATTGATATATTGCGGTTCGTAATTATTTTCAATATCGACGGACATACTGGATTTTTTCAAATCACGAATATGCCCAACACTGGCTAGAACCTTGTAATTTCTGCCTAGATATTTCTCAATCGTTTTCGCCTTAGCAGGCGACTCTACGATGACTAGATTTTTTTTAACTGTTGATTTTTTCTTCTTTGTTGCCGTAGCCACACTATCACACCTTTTCAAAGTAATAAACTTTATAAAGTGTAAACCATTTTGCCATAACTGTCAAGACCTAAGTCCTATATATAAGAAGAAAAGTTTATCTGAGTGAACAAACTTCTCCTTAAAATTCAAACTCATCCAGCACATCTTGACCGCTACTAATCAGTTTTGCTCCCTCTTGAATCAGGTGGTGACAGCCATCTGAATGGCCATCTAAAATGTTTCCTGGAATAGCAAAAACATCGCGTCCTTCTTCCATAGCTCGCTCACAGGTAATAAGACTACCAGAACGCATCCTTGCCTCTGCAACGATCACACCACGGCAAAGGCCAGCAATGATGCGATTACGAGCTGGAAAGTGAAATTTCAAGGGTTCCTCACCAGGTCCGTACTCGCTAAGTACTAAATGGTGATTGCCAATGTGTTCCTGCAAACGTTTATTGGATCGAGGATAAAAAACATCCAATCCTGTTCCAATCACTGCAATTGTTCTTCCTCCATTCTGGAGTGCAGCCATATGGGCAGCCGTATCAATCCCTTTGGCTAAACCACTGACCACGATTAACTCGTTTTCCAAACCTTGAATGACTTTCTGAACCGATTTTGCTCCCTGACTAGAACATGAACGACTCCCTACAACAGCAACTTTCGGAAACTTTAACAAGTCCAGATTTCCTTTATAAAACAAGAGCGCTGGAGCATCATAAATCTCACTCAGATCCCAAGGATAACAGTCATCAAGAATAGAAAAGGATGGGAATTTTTGAAACTCCTTCTCCAACTGCGCATCATCTATCTGGAAATAGCGTTCCATAAAAACTGCAGGATTGCGGCACCCAGAGATTTCAGCAATGTCACCTAGCAAGAGCTCCTGATCTACAGTCTCATCATATTCAAGAACAGTTAAAATCTGTTGATTGGTCAGTCCAGCTTTGCGCAGTTTATAGATTTCATAGTTATCAATTTTCATAAGAAACTCCATTTCTTTTTCTACTCTCTTATCTATTCGTAAAAATAACAAAAAGAAGACCGGTTGATCTTCTTTTTTTCATTTATTCAGATTTAGTAGTTGACCAGCTACTTTCAACCATCGGTAAGATTATTTTTAAAGTTTCCCCATCCCCTTCAAGTGAAACATAGCGGATTTTACCATCATTTGATCGGAAAACCCAGGTAACGAGGTATTTTCCTGACTTAGCAATTGCATTGACAACATAGGCTTCATAACCTCCAATAGTCGATTTGGAGCCCCAAACCTTACTGAAATCAGAGCTTTGTTCTTTGGAAGTTAAAATACTAGCAGAGACAGTCACAACATCCAATTTAGCATATTCTTCTTCGCTGATATTAAATTGCTCAGCCTTGAAGGTATTCAGCGTAACAATGTTGATATCTGTTCCATCACAATACTGTATATCATTTCCACCTTCTACTTCATGGAATCGAACCCATGATTTGGGTACCTTGACAAATCCATATTCATTCGAACCGATGATTTGTGTCTCTTCCTTTTTCGCTTCAGAAACAGCAGAACTAGAGCTACTCGTTTCCTGACTGCTAGAAGAACTAACAACCGCAGTCGAACTTTCTTCGGTTGCTGTTTGCGACTTATTGGAGCATGAAGCTAAAAAAGCACTAACAGTAACTACAGTACCTAAAATCAATAATTTTTTCATCCTACCACCTCTCCATCTGCATTATAAGAAAAATAAGAACTTCTGTCAAATTCTGACCTAATTGATTCTGTTAGTTTCCGATTTTATTGCTCACATTTAAAGCAAAAACTCTTGAAAAATCTTCAAGAGTTTTGTTTTTTATTTCTATTCTTCATCCATACTCAAGACGCTGAGGAAGGCTTCTTGTGGGACTTCTACTGATCCGATAGCTTTCATGCGTTTCTTACCAGCTTTTTGTTTTTCAAGGAGTTTGCGTTTACGAGAAACGTCACCACCGTAACACTTGGCAAGTACGTTTTTACGAAGGGCCTTAATATCCGTACGAGCCACGATTTTGTGCCCAATAGCTGCTTGAATCGGTACCTCAAACTGTTGACGAGGGATGATTTTCTTGAGCTTATCCACGATGAGTTTCCCACGCTCGTAGGCAAAATCCTTGTGAACGATAAAGCTGAGGGCATCCACCTTATCCCCATTGAGAAGAATGTCCATTTTGACCAGCTTAGATGGGCGATACTCTGACAATTCGTAGTCAAAGCTTGCATAACCACGCGTCGAAGACTTGAGCTTATCAAAAAAGTCAAAGACAATTTCAGCAAGTGGGATTTGATAGATGACATTAACACGATTATCATCAATATAATCCATGGTTACAAAGTCCCCACGCTTGCGCTGAGCCAATTCCATAACAGCACCGACAAACTCCTGCGGTACCATAATTTGCGCCTTGACATAAGGTTCTTCAATGGTCGCAATCTTAGTTGGATCTGGGAATTCTGATGGATTTGACACATCCATAGACTCACCATCAGTTTGGTTAACTTTGTAGATAACAGACGGAGCTGTCATGATGAGGTCAATGTTGAACTCACGCTCTAAACGCTCTTGAATAACATCCATATGGAGAAGTCCAAGGAAACCACAACGGAAACCAAATCCAAGTGCCTGAGATGTTTCTGGTTCAAATTGCAGACTGGCATCGTTAAGTTGCAATTTTTCAAGAGCTTCACGAAGGTCATTGTACTTGTTTGACTCGATTGGATAAAGACCTGCAAAGACCATCGGGTTCATTTGCTTGTAGCCATGTAATGGTTCTGCGGCAGGATTGGTTGCCAAGGTAACTGTATCACCCACACGAGTATCTTGAACCGTCTTGATAGAAGCCGCAATATAACCAACGTCACCTGTGGCTAGGAAATCACGCCCTACTGCTTTCGGTGTGAAAATTCCGACCTCCGTCACATCAAAGGTCTTGCCATTGCTCATGAGCTGAATCTTATCGCCAGGTTTGACTACCCCATCCATGACACGAACTTGGAGGATAACCCCACGGTAAGCATCGTAGACAGAGTCGAAAATCAAGGCTTTGAGTGGCGCCGTTACATCACCAGTTGGGGCTGGTACTTTTTCCACGATTTGCTCAAGAATCTCTTCGATACCAATACCAGCCTTGGCAGATGCTAAAACTGCTTCGCTAGCATCCAGTCCAATGACATCCTCAATCTCTGTACGAACGCGCTCAGGATCGGCTGCTGGTAGGTCAATCTTGTTAATAACTGGAAGAATTTCCAAATCATTGTCCAAGGCTAGATAAACGTTGGCAAGTGTTTGAGCTTCAATCCCTTGGGCCGCATCAACCACCAAAATCGCTCCTTCACAGGCAGCTAAGGAACGCGACACTTCATAGGTAAAGTCCACATGCCCAGGCGTGTCAATCAAATGGAAAATATAGGTCTCCCCATCTTTTGCAGTGTAATTGAGCTCGATAGCATTGAGTTTGATGGTAATCCCGCGCTCTCGTTCTAGGTCCATACTATCCAGAAGCTGGGCTTGCATTTCACGACTAGAAACGGTCTCCGTCTTTTCCAAAATGCGGTCTGCTAGGGTTGATTTCCCATGGTCAATATGGGCGATAATAGAGAAGTTCCGAATCTTCTCCTGTCGTTTCTTTAATTCTTCTAAATTCATGATGCTCTTCCTTTCAGGGTATCTATTAATTATAAATTGTTTTTAACATTTTGACAAGACCATACCCTGCTAGGAGTACTAATCTTCGGCAATAAAACCATCATTTTCGATAAAGTGGTGTTCGGTCATTCCTTGGTCTGTAAAGACGATTCCATGAAGGACACCACCATAAACAGCTCCTCCATCCATGCCAATCTTGCCATCTTCTGTCATCCAAAGCTCAGCAGTACCTCGGTCTTGCTTTAGCAAACCATAAACTGGTGTATGCCCAAAGACAATGATTTTCCCAGTATGATTTTCGGCTTCGTGGAATGGCTTTCTGAGCCAGACTTTCTTGTAATCAGTCGTTTCATGCCAATCATCCAAGGTCAAATCAATACCTGCGTGAACAAAGATATATTTGTCTGTCTCTACCACAAATGGCATTTGACGAATAAATTCGACCAAGTCTGCCGCTTCAGTCGCAACACGCTTGGCATCTTCTACGCCATCAACTGGTGCATCCAAGGGACGACCTAAAATTGAGTTAATGGTTGTATCACCACCATTGCGACGATAATGGTCATAGCTTTCTTCTGGGTCATCAAGCCAAGTCAGAAACATATACTCATGGTTACCTGATAAACAAATAGCTCCTTGATTGTCGACCAAGTCTTTGACCATCTCTAGAACACGGCGACTGTCTTCACCTCGGTCAATCAAATCCCCTAGAAAGAGCAACTGAGTTTGACCATCCCAGGTCTTGAGCAGATCTTCTAGCATACCTGCCTTTCCGTGAACATCTCCAATTACATAATAGTCTGTCATTTATTTCATCCTCGTTTGCAATAATTCTCTGGCTTGGGTAAGGGCAGCTTCGGTTACATTTTCCCCAGCCAACATCTTAGCTACTTCCTCTACTCGCTCTTCTAAAGTCAAAAGGCGAACCGTCGACACCGTTGAGTGCTCATCGCTAATCTTCTCAATAAAGAATTGATAATCCGCGATGGCAATCACTTGTGGAAGGTGAGAAATAGCAAGAACCTGACCATGCTGACCAATCTTATGAATCTTTTGAGCAATGGCTTGGGCCACACGACCTGAAACTCCCGTATCCACCTCATCAAAGACAATACTAGTCTTACCTTCTTTGCGAGAAAAGGCGGATTTAATAGCTAGCATGAGGCGGGATAATTCCCCACCAGATGCAACTTTGACCAAAGGCTTAAAGTCCTCACCTGGGTTGGTGGAAATGTAAAATTCGACTGCTTCATTTCCTTCACGGCTGAACTTACTCTTACTAAAGCGAACCTGAAATTGAGCCTTCTCCATATAGAGATCTTGCAGTTCTTGTTTAATCTCTGCCTCAAGCTGCTGGGCCAAATCATGGCGAGCAGATGCAAGCTGACCTGCCAAATCAACAAGATTAACTTCCAATTTCTTGAGTTCTGCTTCCATATCTTCGGAAGAAAGATTATTTCCAGTCAAGAGATTGTACTCTTCCGTAATCTTGGCAAAATAAAGCAAAACATCGTCCACAGTTCCACCGTACTTGCGTGTAATAGTATTTATAAGGTCTAAGCGATTTTCAACCTGCATGAGACGATTGCCATCAAAATCCAAGTCCTCAATAATATCTTCCAAACGCTTTGTAATATCTTCTAAAACATAGTAGGTCTCAGACAGAGAACTTGAAATTTCACGGTATTCAGGGTCATATTCTTCAACACTTTCCATGTCATTCATGGCTGAACGGACATTAGCAAGACTGGAGAATTCCTCATTGTCCAACATACTGTAGGCATTGGTTAGCGTATCCGCAATATTTTTATGATTGAGAAGTTTATCTCGTTCTTGGTTGAGAGCTAAGTCTTCACCAGCCTGTAAGTTTGCTGCCTCAATCTCTGCCATTTGAAATTCCAACATCTCAATACGAGCCTTATGTTCCTGCTGATTTTTCTTGACTTCCAGAAATTGCTTACGCATTTTGCGATAGGCATCAAAGCTCGTCTGATAGGCCTCCTTCAAGTCCAAGAAAGCTGCATCACCAAACTCATCCAACATCTGAATGTGCAGTTGAGGACGCATTAACTCCTCTTGGTCATGCTGACCATGGATATCCACAAGATGTTGCCCAATAGCACGCAAGACAGAAAGATTGACCATCTGGCCATTCACGCGACTAACACTACGACCATTTTGCAAAATTTCCCGGCGGATGATAATCTCATCACCCATTTCCAAACCTTGCTCATCAAAAAGTTCCTGTAAAAGGCGACTATTTTCAACTGAGAAAAGCCCCTCAATCTCTGCCTTAGGAGCACCGTGACGAATAACGTCTGTCGTTGCACGAGCCCCCAACATGAGATTCATAGCGTCGATAATGATAGACTTTCCAGCACCCGTTTCCCCGGTTAAAACAGTCATACCCTTTTCAAAATTGAGCGAAATCGCCTCAATAATGGCAAAGTTTTTTATCGAAATTTCAAGTAACATACTGACCTACCATTTTTTGACTTGTTCAACAATTTCTTCAGCCGCCTCTGCTGTTCTAGCTACAATTAAGATAGAATCATCATCAGCTAGACAGCTAAAAATCTGTTCAGAAAATGCTTCAACCAACTGACTCTTCACAAAAATAGTATTTCCAGGAATGACAGCAAGGTTGATCATATTTCCCATTAACTCAGAACTCACAATATTGTCCTCAGCCAACTGCAAACTTTTGACGATTGATTTTGGCAACTCATAGATATAGGTGTTATTCTTCAAAGGAATTTTAACAATACCAAGCTCTTTGATGTCCCTTGAGACAGTGGCTTGCGTAGCAGAAATACCTGCTTCCTTCAAATGCTCAACGATTTCTTCCTGAGTACCGATTTGATAATCCGTAACAAATCTTCTAATTTTTTCAAGTCTCTCTTTTTTATTCATCTTTAAATTCTCTATGTGCTCTCTCTACAACTTTTTCTATTTCAGGAGCAACTTGGTTACTTGCTCCCTCTTCCTTTTTCAAATATGCCAGAAATTCGATGTTTCCATGTCCACCTTGGATTGGTGAATAGTCTAATCCAAGCACTGAAAAACCTTGCTCAACTGCCATAGCTGTGACAGATTCAAGGACATTCTGATGAACCTTGGCATCACGAATAATCCCATTTTTCCCAATCTGCTCACGACCTGCTTCAAACTGGGGCTTAACCAGAGCTACAATTTGACCTTGATCAGCCAAGACGCGGTGCAAAGCAGGCAAAATCAGACTGAGGGAAATAAAACTCACATCAATACTGGCAAAGCTCGGTTCCTGCTCAAAATCAGTCTTTTCAGCATAACGAAAATTAAACTGCTCCATGCTGACAACCCGAGGGTCTTGGCGCAATTTCCAAGCCAACTGATTGGTGCCAACATCGACTGCAAAGACTAACTCAGCACCATTTTGCAACATGACGTCAGTAAATCCCCCAGTGGAAGCCCCAATATCAATCGTGGTTGCTCCCTCGACTGACAAATCAAAGACCTGCAAGGCCTTCTCTAGTTTTAGACCACCTCGACTGACATACTTGAGTTTTTCACCCTTGAGTTTTAGCTCAGTATCATCTGGAATTTTCTCTCCTGGCTTGTCAAAGCGTTCTCCATTAAGGACTGCTACGACTAGTCCAGCCATGACACCGCGCTTGGCCTGTTCTCGCGTTTCAAACAAGCCCTGTTTATAAGCTAGTACATCCACTCTTTCCTTAGCCATTGATTCTCAAACTTTCTACTACTTTCACAATCGATTCTGTTTCAAAGGGAACTTGCTGGGCAATTTCTTCTAATTTAGCCTCGGCTTGATCCAAAGTTTGGTTACAAAAGGCAGTCGCCTCCTCCAAGCCTAACAAGGCAGGATAGGTTGACTTTTCTGCCTGCAAATCCTTTTGTGGAGTCTTGCCGATTTCCTCAAAACTAGCGGTCACATCCAGCACATCATCACGAACTTGAAAGGCCAGTCCAATCAATTCACCAACCGCTTTCAATTTTGCTTGGATTTCTGGCGCTAATTCTGCTATGATAGCGGCGGCTTGGAAAGGATAGGTTAGTAATTTTCCAGTTTTATTGGCATGAATGGTCTGGAGTTCTTCCAAGGACAAGTGCTGGTGTTCGCCTTCCATATCTAAAACCTGACCTGCTACCATGCCTAGACTTCCTGAAGCAAGGGATAAGTTGGCAATCAGGTCCACCTTGATCTGACTTGGCAAATCCGCCTGCGCTATTAAGGCATAGGGATCTAGGAACAAGGCATCACCTGCCAATATTGCCATCGCTTCGCCAAATTTCTTGTGATTTGTCAAGCGCCCCCGACGGTAATCGTCATCATCCATGGCAGGAAGATCATCGTGAATCAAGCTCCCTGTATGAATCATTTCCAAGGCCGCGGCTACCTGCGCATGAGCTGGTCTAATAGCGACTTGCAAGGCTTCCAGAACTTCTAGCAAGAGAAAAGGTCGAATACGCTTGCCACCAGCATGAATGGAATAGAGAACGGACTCTCGCAAACTAGAGGCAAACTGCTGGTCTCCATAAAAATTTTCCAAAGCAGACTCGACAAGAGCTAATTTTTCTTGCTTCTTCATTCAAAATCACTTTCTGTTCCGTCTTCTTGCATGACTTTAACCAAAGTTTTTTCAGCCTTGTCCAGCGTCGCTTGGAGCTCTTTTGACAAGACCATGCCCTTTTGAAAGGCAGCAATCGCATCTTCTAAAGCAATTTCACCATTTTCTAAACTTTGGACAATGGTCTCCAGTTCTGTTAGATTTTCCTCAAATTTCTTTTGTTTTGACATCTTTCACCTCTAATTCTACTTGACCATCTCGCATCAAAAGCGTCACTTGGTCTTTTTTATTCAACATCTCAACCGAATCGATAACTGACTCTTCTTTTTTGACAATTGCATAACCACGCGCCACGATTCGACTGGTATCCAACATCAGTAAGGCTTCTGAAAGTCTTTTCACCTCAGCAACCTTGGCATCATAAACCAGCGCCATTTGGCTACGTAGAAGCTTGTCTAACTGACCAAGCCGGTCCTGATAGCGTTGGATTTTGGTCACAGGTGATAATTGTACCAGTTGATGCGTCCTTGCTTGGACTAGCTGTTTATTATCAGAAATCCGTGTTCTCAAACTTTGTTTTAAGCGCAGTTGCAGTTGGTCCAAGCGTTGTAAATAACCATCATACAAGCGCTCTGGCTGTCTAAAGATGACCGACTGACTGCATTTTTTCAGAGCTTCTTTTTTTCTTGACAGGACATTCTGAACTGCTGTCGCCATCCGTTTTTCTTGATTTTGCAAATGGGTCAGAAGATCCAACTTGGTTACAGGCGTTGCTAGTTCAGCTGCAGCTGTTGGTGTCGCCGCCCGACGATCCGCTACAAAATCCGCCAAGGTCACATCTGTCTCATGCCCAACACTAGAAATAACTGGCAAACGAGATTCAAAAATGGCTCGTACCACAATTTCTTCGTTAAAGGCCCAGAGATCCTCGATGGAACCCCCACCACGACCAATAATCAGCAAATCCAAATCGTCCCGTTGATTAGCACGCGCAATATTTCGAGCAATTTCTTCTGCCGCTCCATCACCTTGAACCTTGGTCGGATAGAGAAGAATATCGACACCTGGAAATCGCCTGCTGACGGTCGTGATAATATCTCGAATAACAGCTCCACTGCGACTGGTTACCACACCAATTCGCTTAGAAAATTGGGGAAGAGGTTGCTTGAAACGTTCTTGAAACAGGCCTTCTTCTGTCAGTTTCTTCTTGAGTTGTTCAAACTGAATCGCAAGCGCACCAACTCCATCAGGCTCAGCCTTTTCAATGATGATAGAGTAGCTCCCACTGGGTTCATAAACCTGAACTCGCCCAATCACATTGATCTTCATTCCTTCTTCGAGGTCGAAGCCTAATTTCTGGTAAATCCCTGACCAGATGGTCGCTTGAATGACTGCGTGGTCATCTTTTAGGGAGAAATATTGGTGCGTAGGTCGTTTACGAAAGTTGGAAACTTGACCAGTTAAATAGACCCGTTCCAAGTAAGGGTCTTTATCGAATTTCATTTTCAGATACTTGGTCAAAGTTGTTACTGATAAATACTTTTCCATCTCCACCTACTATTCATTTTCTTGCTTTTCCATGGGTATTATTATACCAAAAATATGATTAAAAATCTCCTTTTGCATACCGAAACGAAAGGAAAAATAGAAAAAGGAGGCCAAGCCTCCTCATCTGATTATTTGCTGTTACGAGCTTCTTCCAAAATCTTTGCAATCTTGGTTGTCAAAAGGTCAATAGCGACTGTATTGCTAACTCCCTCAGGAATGACGATATCCGCATAGCGCTTGGTCGGCTCGATGAACTGGTGATACATAGGTTTGACCACACCCAAATACTGATCAATAACGCTATCTAGACTACGGCCACGCTCTTCCATATCACGCTTGATCCGACGAATAATGCGCACATCATCATCCGTATCCACAAAAATCTTGATATCCATCAAATCGCGCAGGCGCTTGTCCTCCAAGACCAAAATTCCCTCAACGATAAAGACATCTTGAGGCTCCTGACGATAGGTCTTGCTGCTCCGTGTATGCGCTGTATAGTCATAAGTTGGAATGTCCACCGGACGCCCTGCCAACAATTCCTTTATCTGCTCAATCATCAAGTCTGTATCAAAAGCAAAAGGATGGTCGTAGTTGGTTTTGACACGCTCTTCAAAGGTCAAGTGAGACTGATCCTTGTAATATGAATCATGCTCAATCATGGAAATCTTTTCATCAGGGAAATGAGATAAAATGGCTCTCGAAACACTGGTCTTGCCACCACCAGAACCACCTGTCACTCCGATAATGATTGGTCTATTTTGCATGCTATCCTCCGTTTTTTTATCCGTCGTCTATTCTATCATATTTTTTGTAAAATTTATAGTCTGATTTTGATAGACTCTGGGTAACACAATTCTAATACTTACACCCAGTTAGACTAGGTAAAAACCTTCCTTGGTTTGTAGAGATTGTCCCTTTTTTCTAGAATAGCTAGCAATGTATCTCCCTCAAAGGCAGCCAATTCTTGGTCTGTTTGGTCTAGCTCGATAAAACGACCAAAGCGCACTTCTATAGCCTCTTCTGGAGTTAGGATAACTTTGACAAGGTCCCCTATCCCAATCTCTAAAGGATGAAGAAAGTCCAGCTGACCAGCCTCCACTTTTTCAGCAATTTCGTCCAAGGTAAGAGCGTCCTCAAGTTGCAAACCTGCAGCACTGGTCCGTGTCAGATGGGACATATGAGCCGCATACCCCAGCTTCTCTCCTAAGTCAACCGATAAAGTACGGATATAAGTTCCCTTGCTACATTTCACACGAAAAGTAAAGCGTGCAAGATGACCCTCATAAGAAATCGGACTTGTACGTTCAAATTGATAAATGGTCACCTGACGTTCTGGACGCTCCACTTCCTGACCAACACGCGCATACTCATAGAGCTTGCGACCATTGACCTTGACAGCTGAGTACATGGGAGGAATCTGAGTAATAGGCCCAGTCAGGCTAGTAATTGCTTCATCGACAAGCTTTTCATCCAAGGGCAACAAAACAGGTGTCTCCGCGACCACTTCCCCACTAGCATCCTCTGTCGTCGTGGAATAGCCGAGAGTGATTTCTCCCTCGTAGACCTTGCCCTCATCCTGCATAAACTCGACCATGCGAGTCGCCTTGCCAACTGCGATAGGCAAAACACCCACTACATCTGGATCCAAGGTTCCACCATGACCGATTTTCTTGGTTCCTAAAATCTTACGCAGTTTAAAAACCGCATCATGCGAGGTCATCCCCGCTTCTTTTTTTAAGTTGATAATACCGTTCATTCATTAACTTTCTAAAAATACTAAAACTCTCTTTTGGAAATCCTTATTCTGCTCATAAAGTGCATGGCCGCACTCTGGCAAAATAGTGAGCTGGCTATCTTTGATATGCTGATGCAATTCAAGTGAAGCTTCTATGCCTAGAACATCATCCTTTTCTGCTCCAATGATTAGCGTAGAACAGTTTATTTTTTCCAAAATGATTAGGCTATCGTGTTTCAAACAAGATACAGCCTGAATAGCAATGCGTTGTTTATCTTTAATACGGCCAAAAATTCCCATTATTCGATAAAGGTATTTGAATTTTCCGAAGGATTTAGTTGTGTAAGAGTGACTAGCAATATCAACCATCAGTTCTTTATAAGTCCCTATTTGACTCAGGCTCAGCCAGCGTCTAATCCGCTCCCTACCAAGCTCACTTAGTTTTGCAGTAGTAACAGCCAAAATCAAACTTTCAACCTTTTCTGGAAAATCTACAGCTACCCATTGAGCAATCATACCACCTTGGGAAATCCCCATGACGACAGAACTTTTTAAATTCAATACATCCATAGCTTCCGCTACATCAGCAGCCATATTTCGTGTTGTATAATTTTCTGGCAACTTATTGATGCGACTAAAAACATAAACTTTGTAAACCTTTGCAAATTCTCGGTAAGTTAAAGCTAGCATTTGAGCCATGCCCTTAACTGTCTGTAATCCATCCCCCAACCCTGGTATGATAACGAGAGACTTCTTTCCTTTACCAAAGGTCACATAATCCATGTTTTTTTGATCTAGTTGAAGGACCTTATTTTTCGAAGAGTAAAACATTATTTTCTTCCTCACTCCCCCTTCAACGCTTCAAATTTCGCTTTCATAGTTGGATTTTTCCGTGTTAGTTTTTTAACTGAAACATCTTCCAATTTGTTATTAGCGAGGCGGAGTTGGTTTTCGGATGTGGTTAGGAATTTCTTAACCTCTTCCATCCGCTTGATGGCCTTGTCGATTTCATCAATGGCTTTACCAAAGTTGGTCGAAGCTGAGTTGTAGTTCTTGGCAAAGGCTAGTTTAAAGGCATCCAAATCTTCCTCAAAATGTGTAATATCGATATTTTGCTCTCGAACCAAGGCCAACTCTTGTTTGTATTTTAGGGAATTAAGAGCTGCATTTCGTAGGAGACCAATTAACTGGATAAAGAACTGGGGACGAACCACATACATCTTTTCATACTCGTGGCTGACGTCAACAATCCCAGTGTTAAAGTAGTCACTATCGGCCTCAAGCATAGTTACCAAAACGGCATATTCACAGTTCTTTTCCCGACGATCCTTGTCCAATTCCTTATAGAAGTCTGAATTCTTATGCTTCTTCTCTGTGCCATCGGCTTCATTTTTCATCTCAAACATAATGGAAATGAATTCCAAACCATTTTCATCAAAATCACGGAAGATAAAATCCCCTTTAGAGCCACGCTCAGAAATCTTGTTGTCCTTTTCAAAATACGCATTGGGGAAGGCAAGTCTACGAACCTTGTTAAACTCACTCTCTGCATACTGTTCCAAACTTTCACCGATAGCTTTTGTGGATTGTTGGGCTTTGAAATTCTTGTAGAACTCGACTTGTTCACTAGCTGCCTTAAGCTGAGCTTCGTAATTTTGCTTAACAGAAGCCAAAGATAACTCATTTTCCTTTTCTTGCAAGAGAAGCTGATTTTTGACCTGATCACGCTCTCTTTCTAAATCAGAGAGAGTCTTTTGGAGTTGGTTTTCATGCTCTAAACGCAATGTAGCCAATTGGCTTTCCAAGGCCTGCACTTCCTTGTCCTTTGCTAATAAGGCCTCATGGCTTGTCTGTTCAACTTCTTTCTTGACCAATTCCTTCTCTGTATCAAACTTTTGGATTTGACTCTGCAGTTGCGCAATTTCTTGGTCTTTTTGAGCCAGTTTAGTCTGTTGCTCATTCATAGCCTTTTGCTCAGCCAAGGCCAGCTCCTGCTTCATGCGATCGTGTAATTCCTTATCAAACTCGGCAGTTTTCACTTGGGATAAAAGTTCGGCATACTGACTTTCATTTACTGTAAAGACTTCCCCACAGTTGGGACATTTGATTTCGTTCATAACTTTCCTCTTTCTAGACTTCTGTAACCATTATATCATGCCTGAGGGAAAATCAAAAACAGTGAGTCGAAACCCACTGTTTATATCTGTTACTTTAAATTTTTTCCAAGGCCAAACGCAAATCTTCAATCAAATCCTCTACATTTTCAAGACCGATCGACAAGCGGATTTGGTTTGGTGTTACACCTGCTGCTTCTAGATCTTTTTCTGACAACTGACCGTGAGTGGTTGTCGCAGGATGGACAACAAGAGATTTGGCATCTGCTACGTTTGCAAGGTCAGAGAAGATTTCCAAATTATCAATCACCTTGCGAGCTTCTGTCTCTCCACCTTTAACATGGAAGGTAAAGATTGAACCCACACCTTTTGGCAAATATTTCTCAGCTAAGGCATGATATGGACTGTCAGCTAGTTTTGGATAGTTGACTTTTTCTACCTTAGGATGGTTGACAAGGAAATCAACAATTTTCTCTGCATTTTGCACATGGCGTTCGACACGAAGAGAGAGAGTTTCAAGCCCTTGGAGCAAGAGAAAGGCATTAAATGGTGACAAGGCCGCACCTGTATCACGGAGCAATTGAACACGAACAGCTATAATAAAGGCTGCTGCACCCACATCACGAGTATAGCTCAAGTTATGGTAGCTAGGATCCTCCTCAACAAATTGAGGGAATTTCCCTGAAGCTGCCCAGTCAAAACGACCGCTATCGACAATCACTCCTCCAATAGTCGTACCATGCCCACCGATAAACTTAGTTGCTGAGTGGATGACAATATCTACACCGTGAGAGAAGACGTTAATCAAATATGGTGTGGCAAAAGTGTTGTCTGAAACGAGAGGAATCTGGTGTTTATGCGTAATCTCAGCCAATTTTTCCAAGTCAGGAATGTTAATCAAGGGATTCCCCAAGGTTTCAATCAAGACAAGCTTGGTATTGTCATTGATAGCTGCTTCCACTTCTTCCAAATTATCCACATCCACAAAGGTTGTTGTGATCCCATAACGAGGAAGGGTTTCTTTCAAGAGGTTGAAGGTCCCACCGTAAATAGTTGACGCAGCCACCACATGGTCACCTGCGTGAGCAAGCGCCAAAATAGTGTAGGTTACAGCAGCCATACCTGATGCTGTCGCTAGTGCTCCAACACCACCTTCAAGAGCAGCGATTCTTTCTTCAAATGCCGCTGTTGTAGGGTTGGTAATACGAGTATAGATATTGCCTGGTTTTCTCAAGGCAAACAGATCTGCACCTTCCTGCGTGTCATCAAAAACGAAGGATGTTGTTTGATAAATCGGTACTGCACGAGATTTGGTCGCTGGATCCACTACTTGCCCAGCATGTAATTGTAGGGTTTCAAATTTAAAATCACGAGTCATAAGACGACCTCCAAATAGCTTCATTACGGATATTGTACCATCTTGGGCTAGTCTTTTCCAATACCGTTTTTCTATATTTTGCTATAAGGAACAACTATGACTAGTCTTACATTTCAAACAAAAAAGCACGATTAACTCGTGCCCGTTTTTTAATCTACATAAGTATCTTCATTTTTATTGAGGAAGGCGTAAGGCAAGCCCATCAAGAGACCTCCTCCGATAAAGTTCCCGACAAAGGTTACACCCCAGTGACGAAGAATATTAGGTATGTCAAAGTTAGCAATTGAATCAGCTGCAACACTGAACTTAACAATCGCAAAAGAAGCAAAGTTCGCAGCAATGTGTTCGTTTGTTAAGAATACAAACATGTAAATTGCTGACAAAACAAGCCAAAGTTTGGCCCCACCATCTTTCACCAAAACAAATGAAAGAATGGCAATGTTTACAAAGATATTGGCTAAAATACCTTCAAGTAAGACTAGCTCATTGGAACGACCTAACTTCATCTCTACAACCCCTGAAATGAAACTATCGTGAGTCAGATGTGCATAGGCTGCCGAATGAGCAAAGCCCCAACCTGCTATCAAAGCACCGATAAGGTTGAACAAGGTACAGTAAAGTAAAATCTCAGTTGTTTTTCTCCAAGAGATTTTTTTCAAGAAACTACCAGCTGTCAAGAACATCATGTTGGAAGTGACCAACTCAGCATTCAAGAAAACAATGTAGGCCAATCCCCAAGCAAAAACAAATGGGAAGAGAAAACGTCCACTACCTGGAGCGATCTTATTAATCAAGTCAGCCCCAACTGCACCCGCAGCTGTACTAAATGTTAGAAAAGCACCTGCAAACATAGAACGAATCGCATATTTGAATTTGCTTTAACTATAAAGACTTTCTTTCTTCTTACAAGCAAATTCAATCTTTGAGATGAATTCTGAAGAGACCATAGAAAACTCCTAAAACTTTTTATTTGTGATAATTATAACATATTTTTAGTTTTCTAGAAAGCGTTTTCTGCAAAAATCTAAAAATTTTGTTTCAACTATTTCACATATAATACTCCTCATTCTTTCTCTTAGAGATTTTCCAACATCTACTTTTCTTTATATAAAAACCAGTAAAACAAATGGTTTCACTGGTTTTTTTCAAACTTAATATCGTTGTCTATACGGTTGATTAAAGGCCTTCAAAATATCTTCAGATGTATCCGAATAGGCTTTTGATTCTTTAAAAATCCCTTTTACAATAATTCGTTCGGTTGCATCATAGTCTACACAGGTTACCAAGGTGATTTCTTTCACGCCATCACGATCTTCGATTTCATCTACACGGTCTGGTGTAACACGTTTTACTTCTGTAATCTCATAAGTATAAACTTTATCCTTATCCGTTAGATAAATTTTCATACCTGCTTTGGCATTGACCAAAGGTGAGAAGAGCATTTGACTGGCATTTTCAGCAGTAAAGATATGGTGACTGGCTAGAGAATAGTTCCCTTCTCCCATTTTTTGATCTGGTTTCATGGTCCCTGCTCCATAGAACAGGTTTACATTATCCAAACCTTTAAAAATCGGTAAGTTTATCTCCACTTCAGGAATAGCAATCCCACCGATAACTGGAAGCTTTTGGGCATCCCATTGTGAAGCAAGAACAGCTTCAGATGAAATGGACTTTACAGAGTCAAAATCAAAATTCCCTTCGGATTTCAGGTTTTCATCAATATTTTCCTTGGTCACTTGATTGACTTGGTATTTATTGGTATTCCATACCAAAAAGAGATCACGAATCTTTGAATTAAAAATCAAAGCTAGCGATAAAAGAATTAAGAAACCCGCTAAAATATTGATAAATAGATTTCTGCGCTTATTTTTCTTACTCTTTTTATTTTTCGTTCTTCTATGAGACATTATGCTTCACCTTCTGTTTCAATTTCAGTCCCAACTTCTTCTTTTTCTGCCGCAGCAACCGTTGTAAAGGTCACAATCTTAGCATCCTGATCTAGACGCATCACCTTAACTCCCATAGTTGAGCGTCCAGTTTGTGAAATATTGGCAACGTTTGTACGGATCATGACACCTGTATCTGTGATAATCATCAGGTCTTCATCCCCCTTAACAGTGAGGAGACCTGCCAGAGGACCATTCTTCTCAGCAACATTGGCTGTCTTCATCCCTTTACCACCACGGCCTTTGGTAGGATATTCCGTAGCAAGTGTACGTTTACCATATCCTTTTTCAGTGATGATAAGAACCTCATCTTGGTTTGTAATCACACTAGCACCAACTACTGTGTCTCCCTCACGAAGATTGACTCCTCGAACACCTGTCGCGATACGACTCATGCCACGAACAGCTGATTGATTAAAGCGAACAGCATAACCAAACTTGGTACCAATGATAATATCTGTATCTTCTTCTGTCAACAAGACATTAATCAATTCGTCTTCATCCTTGAGATTCAAGGCTTTAAGTCCATTTTGACGAATATTAGCGAACTCTTTAACACTGGTTCGTTTCACGATACCGTGACGAGTTGTAAAGAAGAGATAGGCGTCATCACTACGTTCAGACTCAACGTTGATGATGGTCTGAATACTCTCACCTTCGTCCAACTTCAAAAGATTAACAACTGGCAAGCCCTTAGCGGTACGACCGTATTCAGGGATTTCATAACCTTTAAGTCGGTATACGCGCCCTTTATTGGTAAAGAAGAGCAAATGATCATGGGTGCTGGTTGAAACCAACTCACGCACAAAGTCATCATCCTTAACTCCCGTACCTTGAACTCCACGGCCACCACGTTTTTGTGCGGTAAACTCACCTTGGTCCAAACGTTTGATATAGCCCTTGTTAGATAGGGTAATCAAGACATCAGTTTCTTCAATCAAATCTTCATCTTCAAGAGTTAAGACTTCTCCGTTCATCAACTCCGTACGACGCTTGTCTCCAAACTTGCGTTTAACTTCGTCCAATTCCTCTTTGATAATTTGAGCCACGCGCTCAGGTTTGGCAAGAATATCAGCCAAATCTGCAATCAAGGCAATCAACTCATCATATTCAGACTGAATCTTATCACGTTCCAATCCTGTCAAACGACGAAGACGCATATCAAGGATAGCTTGACTTTGGCGTTCAGAAAGCTTGAACTTGCTCATCAACTCAGCTTGCGCTTCCGCATCCGTTTCACTAGCACGGATAATACGAATCACTTCATCAATGTGATCCAGAGCGATTAAAAGACCTTCTAAGATGTGCGCACGCGCTTCTGCTTTTTCCTTGTCAAAACGAGTACGGCGAACAACCACTTCTTTTTGGTGCTCGATATAAGCATCCAAAATTTGACGAAGGGACAAGATTTTTGGCACGCCATTTTGAATCGCCAACATGTTGAAACCAAAATTGGTTTGCATCTGGGTCATCTTGAAGAGGTTGTTAAGGATAACGTTGGCAGAGGCGTCGCGTTTAACCTCGATTACAAAGCGAACGCCTTCACGATTAGACTCATCACGTACAGCTGTAATGTCCTCAATGCGTTTTTCTTGCACCAAACGAACGATATGCTCATGGACCTTGGTTTTATTGACCATATAAGGAAATTCTGTTACCACGATGCGCTCACGTCCTGTCTTAGTCGTCTCAATCTCCGTTCGAGAACGGAGGACAATCGAACCCTTACCAGTCTCATAAGCCTTATGGATACCTGATTTCCCCATGACAAGGGCACCAGTTGGAAAATCTGGACCAGGCAAAACTTCCATCAAGTCCTTAGTAGTCACATCTGGATTGTCCATGACTAGCTTCACTGCATCAATGGTTTCACCCAGGTTGTGAGGAGGAATGTTGGTAGCCATCCCAACAGCAATCCCAGTTGCCCCATTGACCAAAAGATTTGGGAAACGAGCTGGCAAAACCAAGGGTTCACGTTCGTTAGCATCGTAGTTGTCTACGAAATCAACTGTGTTTTTATTGATGTCACGAAGCATTTCAAGAGCAATCTTGCTCATACGTGCCTCAGTGTAACGCTGCGCAGCGGCACCGTCTCCATCCATAGAACCAAAGTTTCCATGTCCATCGACAAGCATATAACGGTAGCTCCACCACTGAGCCATACGAACCATAGCTTCGTAAATAGAGGAATCTCCATGTGGGTGGTATTTACCCATAACATCCCCTGTAATACGGGCTGATTTTTTATGAGGTTTGTCTGGTGTAACACCTAGTTCATTCATTCCGTAAAGAATACGACGATGAACAGGCTTTAAACCGTCTCGAACATCAGGAAGAGCCCGCGCAACGATAACACTCATGGCGTAATCGATAAAGCTGGTCTTCATCTCCTTTGTCAGATTGACATTCACTAAATTTCTATCCTGCATTAATAAATGCCTCATTTCACTATTAGTAATTAGATATATTATACCATAATTTGTCCTTCATTTCAGTCTTTGAAAACCACTAAAACGTTTACATCGAGAACCGAATAGAATATTCGTGACAAAGTTTTTTAAAAGTGATAGAATGAAAGTGTCTGGGGATTCCCCTAAAAAAAATGAAGGAGATGTTTAGATAATGACTTCAACTAAACAACACAAAAAAGTGATCCTTGTTGGTGACGGTGCCGTAGGTTCATCTTACGCTTTCGCACTTGTTAACCAAGGAATTGCACAAGAGCTTGGAATTATCGAAATTCCACAATTACACGAAAAAGCTGTTGGTGATGCGCTTGACCTTAGCCACGCCCTTGCCTTCACTTCACCTAAAAAAATCTACGCTGCTCAATACTCTGACTGTGCAGACGCTGACCTTGTTGTTATCACTGCAGGTGCTCCTCAAAAACCAGGTGAAACTCGTCTTGACCTTGTAGGTAAAAACTTGGCTATCAACAAGTCAATCGTAACACAAGTTGTTGAATCAGGTTTTGATGGTATCTTCCTTGTTGCGGCTAACCCAGTTGACGTTTTGACTTACTCAACTTGGAAATTCTCTGGATTCCCTAAAGAACGTGTTATCGGTTCAGGTACTTCACTTGACTCAGCACGTTTCCGTCAAGCACTTGCTGAAAAATTGGATGTTGATGCTCGTTCCGTTCACGCCTACATCATGGGTGAACACGGAGATTCTGAGTTTGCGGTTTGGTCACATGCCAACATCGCTGGTGTAAACCTTGAAGAGTTCCTTAAAGATACTCAAAACGTTCAAGAAGCTGAATTGATTGAATTGTTCGAAGGTGTTCGTGACGCTGCCTACACAATCATTAACAAAAAAGGAGCTACATACTACGGTATCGCAGTAGCACTTGCTCGTATCACAAAAGCAATCCTTGATGACGAAAATGCAGTACTTCCACTTTCAGTCTTCCAAGAAGGTCAGTACGGTGTTAAAAACGTCTTTATCGGTCAACCAGCTGTTGTTGGTGCACACGGTATCGTTCGTCCAGTAAACATCCCATTGAACGATGCTGAAACTCAAAAAATGCAAGCATCTGCTAAAGAATTGCAAGCTATCATTGATGAAGCATGGAAAAACCCTGAATTCCAAGCAGCTTCTAAAAACTAATGAAAAGAAGGTCCTCGAACATGGGGACCTTTTTTCTTTTACTGTAAAGGCTTAAACCCTATTTTTCAAAAGACCACTTATCTCAAAAGTTATATATCATATCAAAGACTCAGTTGAAAAACACCTAAATTTATACATATATAACTAAAGAAATGAAATCAACCGTTGCAGATGTCATGAAAAAGTATTCGTCTTTGCCCCCAAAATGCCCCAAAGCAACAAAAAAAGCCTATTGACCAAGCTAGAAAGCTTGATACAATAGGCTTTTTAAAGTGTCATTACTTAACAGCGTCTTTAAGGGCTTTACCAGCTTTGAATGCTGGAACTTTAGAAGCTGCGATTTCGATTTCTTTACCAGTTTGTGGGTTGCGACCTTTACGTGCAGCACGTTCACGAACTTCAAAATTACCAAAACCAATCAATTGAACTTTTTCACCAGCTGCAAGGTATTCAGTTACTGCTGCAAATACAGCATCAACTGCTGCTGCTGAATCTTTCTTAGTCAATTCTGTAGCTTCTGCCACTTTAGCGATCAAATCTTGTTTGTTTGCCATGTTAACAAATCCTCCAAATAATTTCTGATTAACAAATATAATCATATCCTAAAATTGCCCATAGGTCAAGTCAAAAACACCATTTCAAACATTTTTCTCTATTTTTTTAGGAATTATAGCGGATTAGAATTGCCCAAGCATTCTCTCCGGTATGAGTTTGAATAATAGAACCAGTTTCCAGTACAGAGATTGGTTTCTCAACATAGGCTTGCAATAAACTCTTCATCTCATTTGCCCATTCATTCGTTCCAGCATAGGAAATTCCAATTTCTGCAACTGATTTATGAGTAAGAACCACCGTTAACTCTTCAAGCCATTTTTTGAAAGTTTTCGCACCACGTCCTTTGACGATTGGTTGGAGTTCGTGGTTTTTCATCTGCATCACTACACGAATATTTAATAGTGAGCTTAATAGTCCCGTCACACGTCCAATACGCCCACCCTTAACTAAGTTTTCTAGCGTCGAAACACCGATATAAAGCTCTGTGTGATTCTTCACTTCTTCTATATGTGCTAGAATAGTTTCTAAATCTTTACCCTCTTTAGCAAGTTTTGCAGCTTCAACAACTTGAAACTTCATAGCCTGATCTGTAAAGGAACTATCAATAACAGTCACATCAGAACTTGAGAGACTTGCACCTTGGCGAGCAGCTTCAACTGTTCCAGACAAGGCATGAGACATATGAATAGCAACAACCTGACTGCCATCTTTTCCTAGCTCTTCAAAGACTTCAGCAAACACTCCTACTGGAGGTTGACTCGTTTTAGGGAGATTCTTGCTTTGTTGCATGAGATGAAGGAATTCCCCCTCTTTTAGATCAGCATCTGAGTAGAGTACGCCATCAATCATAACTGATAAGGGGACAATAGTGATATTTAATTCTTTAACTACTTCTGGTTCGATAGTAACAGAAGAGTCCGTTACAATTTTTACTTGTGTCATAAGTTCAATCTTTCTATTCTTCTCAATAGGATTGGGATTTTTCACTCTTATTATATCAAAAAAATGATAAAAAATCATAAGTAATCCAATTAAAAAAACTGAATTTTTGGTATAATCTATCTATAGAAAAGCGAGGAACAGCTATGATTCGAAAAGTTCAACCGATTATTACGATTATATTTGGAGCAGCTATCTATGCCTTTGGTCTCACCTACTTTGTTGTTCCCTATCATCTATTTGAGGGAGGGGCGACAGGTATCACCTTGATTACCTACTATCTTTTTAAAATCCCTGTTTCATTGATGAATCTCTTAATCAATATTCCTTTATTTATTTTGGCTTGGAAGATATTTGGTCCCAAGACCCTCTACTCCAGCCTTCTGGGTTCTATTTCTCTCTCCATTTGGCTCGCAATCTTTGAGCGTATCCCCTTGCGGTTTGACTTACAAGGTGACCTCATCATCGTTGCTTTAGTCTCAGGGGTTTTACTGGGAGTTGGTTTAGGAATTATCTTTAATGCTGGTGGAACCACTGGTGGCTCTGATATCGTTGCCCGCATCCTCAACAAGTACACCAATCTTTCGATTGGTAAATTGCTTTTTGGGATTGACTTTTTTATCCTAATGTTGATTTTGATTATCTTCCAGGATCTTCGTCTAGTTACCTATACCCTCTTGTTTGACTTTATCATCGCTCGCGTTATTGACCTTATTGGCGAAGGGGGTTACGCTGGCAAAGGATTTATCATCATTACTCAATATCCTGACCAACTGGCTGATAAGATTAATGAGGAGCTTGGCCGTGGCGTTACCTTTATATCTGGTCAAGGATACTACAGCAAAAAGGATTTAAAAATTATCTACTGTATCGTCGGTCGAAACGAAATCGTAAAAATGAAAGATATGATTCACAAAATCGACCCTCAAGCCTTTATAACCATCACTGAGGCTCATGAAATTCTGGGTGAAGGATTTACTTATGTGAAAGATTAAAAAAGCTGGGAATTCCCAGCTTTTATTTTTCTTCTGTGAGGGTTGAATGATGATAACCATAAGTAAAGTAGATGACTAGACCAACTACAAGAGCAATGCCAAAGGCAATCCAGGTATCTAGACTATATTGAAGCATAAAGGAAACACAGATAAGGATGGAAAGGATTGGCAAAAGTGGAACCAAAGGAGTTTTAAACTCTCCTTTTTGGGGCATACCCTTATCTTTTCTGAGTTTTATTATTCCGTAGGCTAGTAAAATGAGATAAGCTAGCGTACAGATATTTAGGAAGGCTGCAATACTGGCTAGAGGAAACACTCCGGCAGCAAGGGCTGAAACAACTCCTGTTAAGAGGGTCGCATTTTTAGGAACGCGACTGGTCTTGCTTAGTTGTTTGAAACTTTGAGGTAAAAGTCCATCACGTGCTAAGCTATATATCATTCGAGACAAAGCATAAGTCATGGAAATACATACCGTTATCAGGGTTAGAATGGCTACAAGCGAAACATAGTTGGCTGCCCAACCGATACCAATACTCCGTAATGAAAATGCTACTGCATCGTCCACATTGAGCTTACTGTAGTGAACAATCCCTGTCAATACTAAAGTTACCAAGGCATAGAGAATGGTGACGATTGTCAGAGAAAGGACAATTCCACGAGGAATATTTTTTTGCGGGCTTTGGATTTCATCAACTGCCATGGAAATAGACTCAAATCCGAGAAACCCAAAAAACATCAAAGATGCACCTGCCATAATCCCAGTGCTTCCTCCATAAATCTGGCCAAAGCCAAAAGGAGCAAAATTCGACCAATTTTCAGGTTTGATGTACCAAATACCAACTAGGATAAATAAGGCTAGAGCAGAGAATTTCAAGATTACTAGAAGCGAATTAAAGCGTAAGGCTGCCTTGGAATTTAATAAAACCAATCCTGTTACCAAGGTCAGCACCAAAATAGGTAGAAGGTCGATATAGGTTCCTTGTTCTGGGTTGAAGGTGTCATTTAAGGCTTGGGGCATGGAGATACCATAATCACTGAGTAAGCCCTTAAAGTAAGCTGCCCAGCCAGACGCCACACCTGAAACAGCTGTCATGAATTCCATGATGGTCAACCAGCCAGCAATCCAGGCTGGCAATTCTCCTAAAATCGCATAGAGATAACTATAAGCACCTCCAGTTGCAGGTACACGAGAGGCAAATTCTGCAAAAAAGAGAGCTGATAAAGAAACACATAAGGCAGAAATCACAATGGAAATCACTAGTGAGGGACCAGCTAGAGTAGCCGCCGCTGTTCCTGTAATGGTGAAAATCCCCGTCCCTACCATGGCACCGATTCCCAATAGAATCAAATCCCACAATTTCAAATGGCGACGCATCTCTGTCTGTCTCAGACTAACATCCTTGGTTCTAAAAATATTCATACTTCATCTCCACTAAATGTAATTGTTTTATTTTACCATATAAAAGCATTTTTGTGAATATTTATTAGGTTCTTTTTTGAAAAAAATTCTGAACAGAAAGGATTCCTGTTCAGATTTTGCATATTCTTATCCGACTGAACCTTCCATTTCATAGCTAATCAAGCGGTTCAGCTCAACCGCGTATTCCATTGGAAGTTCTTTTGTGAAGGGCTCTACAAATCCCATGACAATCATCTCGGTCGCCTCAGATTCTGACAATCCACGGCTCATGAGGTAATAGAGTTGTTCCTCTGAAATCTTAGATACCTTGGCTTCGTGCTCCAATGCAACTTGCGAGTTGTGGATTTCATTAAATGGAATGGTATCTGACGCTGATAAGTCATCCATGATAATGGTATCACACTCGATGTGAGAAACAGATTTCTTAGAGTTCTTGTTGAAGGTTACTTGTCCACGGTAGTCCACCTTTCCTCCGCCTTTAGCGATGGATTTTGAAACAATAGATGAGCTTGTATGTGGAGCGTTGTGGATCATCTTGGCACCCGTATCTTGGTGTTGCCCTGCATTAGCAAAGGCGATGGAGAGCATGGTTCCACGCGCACCTTCTCCATCTAGGTAAACAGATGGGTATTTCATGGTTGTTTTGGCACCTAAGTTTCCATCAATCCATTCAACAGTCGCATCTTTCAAGGCTTTGGCACGTTTTGTTACCAAGTTATAGACATTATCAGACCAGTTTTGGATAGTTGTATAGCGCATGTAAGCTCCGTCCAAAGCAAAAATTTCTACAATGGCAGCGTGCAAGCTATTGCTTGAATATGTTGGTGCTGTACATCCTTCTACGTAATGGACGCTTGCTCCCTCGTCAACGATAATCAAGGTACGTTCAAACTGACCTGTATTTTCGTTATTGATACGGAAATAAGTTTGAAGTGGAATATCTACCTTGACACCTTTTGGCACGTAGATAAAGGTTCCACCAGACCATACTGCTGAGTTGAGGGCTGCCAACTTGTTATCTGTCGGCGGTACCAACTTCGCAAAGTATTGTTTAAACAAGTCTGGGTATTCCTTGAGTGCGGAATCTGTATCTGTAAAGATAATACCTAATTTCTGGAACTCTTCCTTCATGTTGTGGTAAACCACTTCTGACTCGTACTGGGCAGAGGCACCTGCTAGATAAGCACGTTCAGCTTCTGGAATCCCGATACGTTCAAAGGTTTCTTTGATTTTTTCAGGAACTTCATCCCATGAACGGGCAGGTTTATCAGAAGGTTTTTGGTAGTAGATCAAGTCATCAAAGTCAATCTCTGACAAGTCTGCTCCCCAAGTTTGCATAGGCATTTTTTTGAAGGTTTCATAAGACTTCAAACGGAATTCTAACATCCACTCAGGTTCTCCCTTAGCAGCTGATAATTCGCGAATGACTTCTTCGTTCAATCCTTTTCCTGTCGATAGGACAGGCTCTACATCGTCATGGAAACCAAATTTATATTCACCAAGGTCAATTGGTTTTGGTTCTACTCTTTCTTCAGCCATAATATCCTTTCTTTCATTCTTCATTTCTACTGATTCGTGAGACAAAAGAAACTTGTCTTATCAGTTATCTTGATTTTCAATTGTCTTCTTAAGGGCGTTCCAAGCTAGAGTTGCACACTTTATTCTTTGAGGGAATTTGGCAACACCTGATAAGAAGGCCGCGTCTCCAAGTTGGTCTTGACGCTTATCTTTTTGCCCTTGAACCATTTCAGAAAAAATAGTCGCAAGTTCTAAAATTTCTTGTTTGGTCTTGCCCACAACAGCATCTGTCATCATGCTTGCAGAGGCAGTTGAGATAGTACAGCCTGAGTTTAGAAAAGCGATATCCTCCAAGCGGTCCTCTGCATCAAACTTGACAGAGAGATTAATAACATCCCCACAGGTTGGATTGTTGAGACTGATTTGTTCAGCGTCTTCTAACTTCCCTTGGTGATGTGGATTTTTCGAATGGTCTGCTACCACTGCCATATAAAGGCTATCTAGTTTAGAAAGTGCCATTGAAAAACTCCTTTGTCTTTTGTAAGGCATCGACTAGTTTGTCGCAATCTGCCTTGGTATTGTAGATATAAAAACTTGCGCGAGCTGTTGCTGGGACATCCAAATACTGGAGCAAGGGTTGGGCACAGTGGTGACCCGCACGAACGGCTACTCCTTCATAATCCAAAGCAGTCGCAAGATCGTGAGGATGGAGTTCGCCTAGATTAAAGGCAATAACACCCGATCGTTGCGCCAAGTCTTGTGAACCATAAATAGTCAGTCCTTCAATTGCCTGCAGTTTTGGATAGACATATGCAATCAGTTCTTGTTCATGAGCTTCAATAGCATCCATACCAATCTTTTCTAGGTAATCCACTGCAGCAGCAAGTCCGATAGCACCTGCCATATTTGGAGTTCCAGCCTCGAATTTCCAAGGCAATTCCTTCCAACTAGCAGATTGCTCATAAACGAAATCAATCATTTCGCCACCAAATTCTACTGGTGACATTTGATTGAGATATTTTTCTTTACCGTAAAGAACACCAATACCAGTTGGACCAGCCATCTTATGACCTGAAAAGGCAAAGAAGTCCACATCCAAGTCCTGAACATCAATCTTCATATGAGGCGTAGATTGAGCACCATCCACCACCATGATGGCTCCAACTTGGTGAGCCATTTGTGTGATTTCTTTGATGGGATTGACCACACCCAAAACATTTGAAGCGTGAGCTAGCGAAACAAATTTGACCTTGTCAGTTAATTTTACCTGCAAGTCAGCCATATCCAGAGATCCGTCCTTGAGATAGGCATAGACAAGCTCCGCTCCAGTCTTGCGACAAGCTTCCTGCCATGGAATGATATTGGAATGATGTTCCATTACTGAGATCAAGACCTGGTCTCCCTCAGTCAGAATTTCCTCAGCGAAGCGTGCCACCCAGTTAAGACTGGTCGTCGTTCCTCTGGTAAAGAGTACTTCCTTTGTAGAGCTTGCATTGATAAACTTACGAATGGTTTCACGAGCAGCTTCATAAGAAGCTGTTGCACGTTCCGCTAAGGTATGAACACCACGGTGAACGTTGGCATTGTCCTGCTCATAGTAGCGGGTGATTGTTTCAAGAACTGCTAGTGGTTTTTGTGTCGTCGCAGCATTGTCCAGATAGACCAGAGGTTCATCGTTGACAATCTGGTCTAAAATTGGAAAATCCTTGCGAATCGCTTCTACATCTAACATAGGCTTCCCCTTAGCGTTTTGACAATTTTTCTTCGATGGTTGCAATCATTTCATCACGAACTTCCTTGACTGGAATCTCTACGATAACGGATCCAAGGAAACCACGAACAACCAAACGTTCTGCAGTTGCCTTGTCCAAGCCACGGCTCATGAGGTAGTACATGTCTTCTGGATCTACCTGACCGATAGACGCCGCGTGTCCTGCAGTAACATCATTTTCATCAATCAAAAGAATTGGGTTGGCATCTGAACGCGCCTGGTCTGAAAGCATGAGAACTCGACTTTCTTGTTGGGCATCTGCTCCTTTAGCTCCCTTGATGATGTGACCGATACCGTTGAAGGTCAAAGTTGCTTTCTCAAGAATAACCCCATGTTGGAGGATATTTCCAATAGAGTTGCAACCATAGTTGGTTACGCGAGTGTCAATCCCTTGCACCTGACGACCACTTGAAAGAGCTACAACCTTAAGATCCGCATGGCTACCATTTCCAAGCAAATCGCTATCAAAGTCTGCAACGACATTTCCTTCGTTCATGACACCAATCGCCCAGTCAATGCTTGCATCATTGCCTAGTTTACCACGACGGCTAATGTAGGCAGTGACATTTTCACCTAAACGGTCAATGGCCGCAAATTTCACTTGCGCACCAGAACGAGCAATCACTTCAACTGTGATATTGGCAGTTGCTTTTGCACTACCTCCACCTCGTGACTCTAGACGTTCAAGATAGCTTATTTTAGAGTTTTTACCAGCAATGATAAGGATATGCTTGTTAAATGGCACATCGCTATCGCTGTCTTGGTAGAAAATACCTTCAATTGGTTCTGTAATTTCAACATTATCAGGAATGTAGAGAACAGCACCACTGTTAAAGTAAGCTGTATGGTAGGCTGCTAACTTGTCATCGTCATACTTAACAGATGACATGAAGAATTCCTCAATAAGCTCTGGAATTTGTTCTAAAGCTGAGTGGAAGTCTGTAAAGACAACACCTTGTTCAGCCAATTCAACTGGAGTTTGTTCAAAAACAGTCTGCGTTCCTACTTGCACCAATTTCAAGTGATTATCTAGAGCAGTGAAGTCAGGAACATTTGCTGACGGTTCACTTTCTGTAATGGTTCCATCTCCCAGATTCCAACGGTGAAATTTCACACGCTCGATAACTGGTAACTCTAAACTCTCAATCTTATCAAAAGCTTTTTGACGGAGGTCAGCCAACCAGCTTGGTTCAGCGTGCATTTCTGAAAAAAGTTTAATATTCTCTTTAGTCATTTACTTCTCCTAAAAGATACGAGGGAATTACAATTCTTCCTTGTAGTCGTAGCCAAGTTCTTCAGCTAGTTTTGCGTATCCTTCACGTTCCAAACGGGCAGCCAATTCTGGACCACCAGAAAGGACAACACGACCTTCCATCATCACGTGGACCACGTCTGGTGTGATGTAATTCAAAAGACGTTGGTAGTGAGTGATAATCATAGCACCAAAGCCTTCACCACGCATGGCATTGACACCTTTCGATACAACTTTAAGTGCGTCAATATCAAGACCAGAGTCAATCTCATCCAAAAGGGCAAATGTTGGTTCCAACATCAAGAGTTGAAGAATTTCATTACGTTTTTTCTCACCACCTGAGAAACCTTCGTTGAGGTAACGCTCTGCCATTTCTTCTTTCATGTTGAGCAATTCCATTTTCTCGTCTAGTTTAGTGATGAACTCACGAACTGAAATCTTTTCATCATCTTCTTTACCAGCATTCATGGCTGCACGAAGAAATTCAGCGTTGGTGATTCCAGGGATTTCTGATGGGTACTGCATAGCAAGGAAAAGTCCCATACGCGCACGCTCGTCCACTTCCAATTCAAGGATGTTTACGCCATCAAACAAGACCTCCCCTTTGGTAACTTCATAGTTAGGGTTCCCCATAATAGCTGCAGAAAGAGTTGATTTACCTGTACCATTTGGTCCCATGATAGCTGCGATTTCTCCTGTTTTCAGAGTCAGATTGACTCCTTTCAAAATTTCTTTTCCTTCAATCTCAACGTGAAGATCTTTGATCTCTAATACTGACATGATAGTTCCTTTCTTTTTCTGGCCTACTTCCTTTATCCTTAAAGAAATCACTTACATTTCTCTAAAAATACAAGAAAAGGTCCATAAATATACTCTACTAGTATAACAAAAAAAAGCCTAAAAGGCTTTGATTTTGTTTAGAAGCTAGTGACTAATCCTTGCGGTTTAAGTACTGATCAATGGCATCTACTATTTTCCCCATTACATAACTTAACCTAAAATTTCGAAAAAGTAGAATGGCCCAAAAGGCTGCCATGAAATAGCGACCAGTCATCCAAGCTTCATTAAAAAAATAAGTCTCAGCAGCCGTAAATAACGCTATCATAATAAATTGTTGTCTATTCATAAACTTATTGTATCATGAAATCTTTCTTTAGTCTTCCTCTACCTTCACTTTATCAGCCAAAAATTCAAATCCTTCTGGAATCAAACTGCCTTCTGCTTCTTTTTCAACTTGAGAAGATTTAGCTTTAGCTGAAAAGGCCGCTCGAACCTCTTTCCATTCCTCTAGAGAAATGGCTAAAATCTCAGGTGAAAAACCTGCTGCCTGACTGAGAATATTGCCAAACATGGTATTGAGGTTATCCCGTTTCATAGTTTGCCCTGCATTGAAATTAGACTCAAAAGCAAGAATGGCATGGTGTTCGTTGGCCGCAACTGGTTGAGAACCAACAAGCAGAGCCTTATCCGGACCAGCTAAGTTTTCGATCACTTCTCCCCATGCATTTTGGAGGCGGATCAAGTTTTGCCGTGCCAAATCAGGATTTTCGACAGCTTCTTGCAGGATAGCCTGAACTTTGTTGCGATCCACTCGATAGACTGTCTTGGAAGTGGCTGGACGGCTAGGGACTGGCACCACTTGTTTAGGAGCTGTTCCAACATTAGCAAGTTCTTGTTTGAGACGAACTACTTCCTGTCTCAGTGCAGAAATTTCACTTTCGACAGTTTCTGAAAGAACTGATTCAGGCTTAATCTCAGCTAAACGAATGGTCATCATCTCAGCATAAATCTTAGGTTGCAGGCTTGCTTTCATATCTGCCAAGCTCACAGTCGCTATTCGAATCATTTCAAAGAGGCTTTCCTGTGATAAAGCTAGATTGTCCATAAAAACTGGACTATGATGAGTATTTTCGCCACCCGTCTGGACGACCAGTAAATCACGCAAATACTGCAAGAGATCCGTCACAAAACGAGTCATGCTCTTGCCATTTTCAAATAAAAGATTCAGAGAATCAAGCGCTTTTGAAACATCCTTCTGAGACAAGGCGGCTACGTAGTCATCTAGTGCTGATAGACTAATGGTGCCTGTAATCTCCTCAGAGATAGCAGTCGTGAGCTCATTTCCCTGTGTCAAGCTCAAGGCTTGGTCCAGAATAGACAAGGCATCCCGCATTCCACCTTCAGCTCGTCTGGCAATGATTTCCACAGCCTCCGGTTCAGAACTGATATTTTCTTTTTCTAGAATATGATAAATATGCTCCTTGATATCTTGAGTTTTAATCGATTTGAACTCAAAACGTTGAACACGCGATAAAATGGTTGCTGGAATCTTATGCAATTCAGTGGTCGCCAAGATAAAGACAACATTTTGAGTTGGCTCCTCAAGAGTCTTCAAAAGCGCATTAAAGGCTCCCGTAGACAGCATATGAACCTCGTCTATGATATAGACCTTGTAACGTGCCAAGCTAGGTGCATAGGTAGATTTGTCACGAATTTCACGGATTTCATCAACTCCGTTATTCGAAGCCGCATCCATTTCAATAACATCTTCTAGGCTACCTTCTGTCACTGCCTGACAGATATAGCAGTGATTACATGGTTCTCCATCCACTTGATTTGGGCAGTTCATGGCCTTGGCAAAAATCTTGGCTACACTTGTTTTCCCAGTTCCACGAGGGCCTGAGAAAAGATAGGCATGACTAATCTTTTCCTGCTCGACTGCTTGTTTTAGGGTTTTAGCCACTACCTCTTGTCCGACCAATTGTGAAAAAGTTTGGCTTCTATATTTTCGATAAAGTGCTTGATACATTAGGCTTTCTCCTCAAACATCGTAAAGTCCCATTCTGTCTTATCAAGCAAAATAGCGACAAATTGTTCCAAGTAATCACGGTCAATGGCATTGTAATCATCAATAAGTGAAGAATCCAAGTCTAAGACACCCAGCAATCGACCATTCTTAAGCATGGGAACTACGATTTCACTCTTGGCCATACTATCACAAGAAATGTAGTTTGGATAGGTGCTCACATCGCCAACTAAAACAGTCTCTTGAAACTCAGCAGCTTCTCCACACACGCCTTTCCCAAGCGGAATGCGAATACAAGAAACACCACCCTGAAAAGGCCCTAAAACCAACTCGCTACCATCAAACAGATAAAACCCTGCAAATACAGTATTCGGAAAGCGAGATTTTAGGAGGGCACTAGCATTCGAAAGATTGGCAAGAACATTGCTCTCACCTTCAAGTAAATAAGAGAGTTCCTCATTTAACAATTGATATTGTGATTGTTTTTCTGAATCTAACATAGAACTATTATATCAAAAATGGGAAAGAGACAAAAGAAAAATCCCTTGTTTTAAACAAAGGATTTTGCGATTATCAATTTGATTAAAGTTCGATATCACCGAACAAGTCAGCCATTGAGAATCCTGTTTGTGTTTCTGGAAGTTCGAAATCACGTTTTTCTTGACGTTTTGGACGACGTGGACGAGCAGCACGTTTTTCTTCTTTTTGTCCTTCTTCTTGAGCTGGACGTTCTTCAAGAGCTTTGATAGAAAGTGATACACGTTCTGCGTCAGCGTTAACATCAAGGACTTTAACAGTAACTTCTTGACCAACAGTAAGAGCTTCTTTTGGATTTTCGATACGTTTGTGTGAAATTTGTGATACGTGAACAAGTCCATCGATACCTGGCAATACTTCAACAAATGCACCGAAGTCAGTCAAACGTTTAACTGTTCCTTCTACTACATCACCTTTAGCCAATTTTTGCTCAACGCCATCCCATGGTCCAGGTGTTGTTGCTTTAAGTGAAAGGGATACGCGTCCTTCTTCTTCATTAAGATCAAGGACTTTAACTTCGATTTCTTCACCAACAGTTACAACTGATTTAGGTGATACGTTACGTTCGTGTGACAATTCAGTCAAGTGAACCAATCCGTCAACACCACCGAGATCGATGAAAGCACCGAAGCTAGTGATACGAGCAACTTTACCAGTTACGACATCACCAACAGCCAATTTACTGAATACTTCAGCACGAGCTGCTGCAGTAGCTGCTTCAACAACTTCACGACGTGAAAGGATGAAGCGGTTTTCTTTAGGATCAACTTCTTTGATTTTAGCATCAAATTCTTGACCTACGAAACGCTCAGTATTACGTACGAAACGAGTATCCAACATTGAAGCTGGGATGAATCCACGAACACCTTCAAATTCTACTGAAAGTCCACCTTTAACGGCACGAGTTCCTTTAACAGTAACAACTTCTTCTTCGCGTCCTACAAGTTTGTCCCATGCTTTGCGAGCTTCAAGGCGTTTTTTAGATACAAGGTATGTAACTGTATCAGTATCTTTACCAACCACTTGACGAAGTACAAGAACATCCAATACTTCTCCTACTTTCACAAAGTCATTGATATCTGCATCGCGATCGTTTGTCAATTCGCGAAGAGTCAAGACACCTTCAACACCAGTCCCAGAGATTGCAACGTTAGCTTGAGTCGCATCAACTGTCAATACTTCAGCACTAACAACATCACCAGGCTCAACTTGGCTAACGCTATTTAGCAAATCTTCAAATTCGTTCATCTAAAAAATCCTCCAACAATCAAGTCTTTCCAAACTTGACATACTTATAATTTTTTTCCTAAGCACCCGCAAAGACATGTTCACATCGTTCACGCCTTTCAATTATAAAAATAAAATACCCTAAGATATTTTCTTTTTATCTTGAATTTATTACCTAAGAACTGGGGTAGCTGGATTCGAACCAACGCATGAGGGAGTCAAAGTCCCTTGCCTTACCGCTTGGCTATACCCCATTATGAATGGAGAGAGAGGGATTCGAACCCCCGAACCCGAAGGAGCGGATTTACAGTCCGCCGCGTTTAGCCTCTTCGCTATCTCTCCAATGTTTAACGAGAACTATTATATCATGAAATTTTCAATAAAACAAGTATTATTTTGTCAAATTATAGTTTTCAATCAAAATTTCCACAGCTTTTTCAAGTTTTTTATAAAAACTATCGACATTTCCATTTTTTATGATAGCAAATTGACTATCTAATTCGGCAATTTCCCCAATGACCTTTTTCCCGATCGTCAAAACGTATCCTTCATAGCTGTCTTTCCCAACAGTCACTTTTGCATCGGTTAATTGGATTTCAATTTTCTTATCTTTTTTACTCATACTGTACCTCTTTTCACTTTTTCTATTGTACAAGAAAATACTCAAACTAGCAAGAAAAAACTCCATTTCAGCCATTACAACTGCTATGGAGTTCTTCTTTACTTCGTGTCTTTTAGTCCACTTTGACAATCCATCCCTCTGGTGCTTCCACATCACCAAATTGGATACCAGTCAATTCATCGTAGAGTTTACGTGTAACAGGACCTACTTCTGTTTCACTATAGAAAACATGGAAATCGTCACCGTGTTGGATTCCCCCAATTGGAGAAATAACCGCTGCTGTTCCACAAGCACCTGCCTCTACAAAACGATCCAAATTATCAATTGGGACATCGCCTTCGATCGGTGTCAAGCCCAAGCGGTGTTCTGCCAAGTAAAGCAAGGAGTACTTGGTAATAGAGGGCAAGATGGATGGACTCAATGGTGTAACGAATTCATTGTCTGCCGTGATTCCAAAGAAGTTGGCTGATCCGACTTCTTCAATCTTTGTATGTGTAGATGGGTCTAGGTAGATAACGTCAGAAAAGTTGCGAGACTTGGCCATTTTACCTGGGAGGAGACTAGCAGCATAGTTCCCACCTACCTTGGCCGCACCCGTACCATTTGGAGCTGCCCGGTCGTATTCATCCTGAATCAAGAAGTTGGTTGGGACTAAACCACCTTTAAAATAGTTACCAACCGGCATAGCAAAGATGGTGAAAATATACTCTTCTGCTGGTTTAACCCCAATAATATCCCCAACACCAATCAAAAGTGGACGAAGATAAAGGGTTCCACCTGTTCCATATGGTGGTACGTATTCTTCATTTGCACGCACAACTGCTTTACAAGCTTCTACAAACATTTCTGTCGGAACTTGTGGCATCAAAAGACGATCGCAGGTACGTTGCAGACGCTTGGCATTTTCATCAGGACGGAAAAGTTGAATACTGCCATCTTTGGTACGATAGGCTTTTAATCCCTCAAATGCTTGCTGTCCATAGTGGAGACTTGGAGAAGACTCTGAAATATGCAAGGTTGCATCCTCTGTCAATTCTCCTTGATCCCATTGACCATTTTTGTAGTGAGCGATATAACGGTAAGGTAATTTCATATAAGAAAATCCAAGATTTTCCCAATCAATTGCAACTGTCATGTGTTTCTCCTTTATACTATTCAAACTATGTGTTCTATTCTACACTTTTCTAGTAAAATTTCAAGTATTATTTGTAATTTTCTGAAAATTTTCTCGACAAAAAGAAATCAGCCCTCTGGACTGATTCTTTTTATGGATTTTCTTTACTTTCTTTAAAGACTTCTTTGAGGTAAGCATCGAAAACTTCTTCATCTGAAATGGTATCTGAAATAAAGCTTCCATTGCTAGTGCGTTCTGACAAGTTCAAATCTTGCAATCGACTCTCATAGATTGTTCCCTTGTTAGATTGGACAAGTAACGTTTGGTCGTTTTCTTCCATTTCTGTACTAAAGAGATCACCTACAAGTCCTTGCTCTGCAACTGCTCCTGCTAAAAAGACACGGTGCGGTTTGTTTTTCAACTCACGCAAGACTTGAAGGCCTCGTTTAGCACGGCTGGTCGCTGGAATTTCCTCAATGGAAACGCGTTTCAAGCTTCCACGTTGGGTCAAGAGGTAGAAGGATGAGGTGTTACAGATGAAGGCTGCCTGAAGCGCATCATCTGCTTTCAGATTCATAGCCTTGACCCCTGCAGCCTTGGCACCAACAACCGGAACCTCTTCGATATTGAAACGAAGGGCGTAACCGTTTTGGCTAATCAAGAGTACATCATCAAGTCTAATCGGAGCCACTGCTACAATTTGGTCTGTCTCGTCTTTGAGCTTAGCATACTTGACAGATTTCGACTTGTAGGTCCGCCATGGAGAGAATTCTTTGCGTTCTACGCGCTTGATTTGACCAAGGCGAGTTGCTGCAAAGTAGGTTGTCGCATCATCAAACTGATCCACGACTTCTGCGTAGAGGATTTCTTCATTAGTTTCAAAGTTGGTAATGGTTTGGCTCAGATGCTCTCCGATATCCTTCCAACGAATATCTGCCAATTCGTGGATTGGTCGATAAATGACATTTCCAAGACTTGTGAACATCAAGAGGTGCTGGGTTGTCTTGGCAGCTTGAACAAAGATCAAACGATCATCATCACGTTTGCCAATTTCTTCCAGAGTGGAAGCTGCAAAGGAACGAGGACTGGTACGTTTGATGTAACCTGCCTTAGTCACGCTGACATAGGTATCTTCCTCGGCAATCAAACTAGCTGTGTCAATCTCGATTACTTTCGCAGTATCTTCTAAAGTACTCAAACGTGGTGTCGCAAATTTCTTCTTGACCTCACGGAGTTCTTTCTTCATGAGATTATACATAGTCCGTTCATCACCGATGATGGCTGCAAGCATGGCAATCTTTTCACGCAATTCTGCTTCTTCTTCTTGCAAGACAACCACGTCTGTATTGGTCAAACGATACAGTTGCAAGGTCACGATGGCCTCAGCCTGCTCTTCTGTAAACTCATAGCTAACCTTGAGGTTTTCCTTAGCGTCAGCCTTGTTCTCAGAAGCACGGATAAGGGCAATGACTTCGTCCAAAATCGAAATCACTCGAATCAAACCTTCAACGATATGCAGACGTTTCTCAGCCTTTTCCTTGTCAAAGCGGGAACGCGCCAGAATCACTTCACGACGGTGGGCGATATAGCTAGACAAAATTGGGACAATCCCAACCTGACGAGGTGTGAAATTGTCAATCGCCACCATGTTGAAGTTGTAGTTGATTTGAAGGTCAGTGTATTTGAAGAGATAGTTGAGTACGAGCTCGGTATTAGCATCTTTCTTGAGCTCAATAGCGATACGAAGACCGTCACGGTCAGACTCATCACGAACCTCAGCAATACCAGCTACCTTGTTATTGACACGAACATCATCGATTTTCTTGACGAGATTGGCTTTATTGATTTCATAAGGAATCTCAGTGATAACGATTTGCTCCTTACCGCCTTTTAGCTTTTCAATCTCCGTCTTAGAACGAACAACCACGCGCCCTTTCCCAGTTTCATAAGCCTTCTTTATTTCGTCACGCCCTTGGATGATAGCTCCTGTAGGGAAGTCTGGCCCAGGCAAGAATTCGATGAGTTTGTCCACCTTGGCTGTTGGGTGGTCAATCATGTAAACCGTCGCATCAATAACCTCAGCTAAATTATGGGGAGGAATGTCTGTAGCATAACCAGCCGAAATCCCAGTCGAACCATTGACCAAGAGGTTTGGAAATGCTGCTGGCAAAACCGTCGGTTCTTTCTCGGTATCGTCAAAGTTCCAAGCAAAGGGAACTGTCTTCTTTTCGATATCTTGAAGAAGATAACCAGCAATCTCAGACAAACGAGCCTCGGTATAACGCATAGCCGCAGGCGGATCTCCGTCCATAGAACCGTTATTACCGTGCATTTCAACTAGAATCTCACGGTTTTTCCAGTCCTGAGACATACGAACCATAGCATCATAGATAGAAGAATCCCCGTGTGGGTGAAAATTCCCCATGATGTTACCGACTGACTTGGCCGATTTACGGTAGCTCTTGTCAAAAGTATTGCCATCTTTATTCATTGAATAAAGAATACGACGCTGAACCGGCTTCAATCCATCCCGAATGTCTGGCAAAGCCCGGTCTTGAATGATGTACTTGGAGTAGCGACCAAAGCGCTCTCCCATGATGTCCTCCAGGGACATGTTTTGAATGTTACTCATATAGGATACAGAGCCCGTAAAATACAAAGGAAATTTATCTTTTTCACACAGTATTTAGGGCATGTTCAACTCCTTTCAAAGAATGTAGAGTAGGTTTTTATAGAATAAGGGATAATTTACAGAAATTAGTCTCGTGTTCAGTTACTATTTATAACCAAACGATCCTTTCTGTAGTTTAATCTTTTAAATTATATACTTTATTTAGTTGGTGATTTGAAAGCCTCTCCTCAGCATACTGAATCATCTTCTCAGCTACTTCTTTATCGTAGTTAAATCCCATTTTTTGAGCAAGGGACTGAGCCTCTTGGTGGAAAAGTTCCATGGTAGCATATAAAGACTGAGTTATTTTATCTAAACTTGAGAAATCAAGCAGATTTGAGAATTCTTTCTCTTTCTCAGCAGGTAAATAGTTAAAGAGATATTTATAGTTCTTGCCAATATCAATCGTCCCCTTATCTGCTGCAAATCGCCAAGCCAAGACCTTCAAGAGTTCTTGTTGACAAATTCCGTAGAGATGATCCGTGGCATAGATGGCTTGCTTGCGACAAATCCCTTTAACCACGTAGGCTGACACCCACCAAAATTCATTACAAGCTTTTTCAAAATCAATCGCACTAGCTGGGCTTGTCCAAAAACGTTGAGGACTTGGAAAGTAGGGTTTAAATAAACCCTTCTTATCTTCTAAAACGGTGAACCCTGCTTCACTATCCACCCACTCTTGAATATACTCCGTAGGACAGAGGGTCAAATCAATCCGATTTCCATCTTCAAATAGCATCAGATAAAGTCGACGGTTGCCTAGGACATTATGCTGCTCAATGATACGAGTGCCAAACTGGTCTAACCAAGAAAGGTCACTCGTCAGATTATCTAAGTCGTCCACGACATAAACAACATCATAGTCTTGAAACTCATCTTTTGGTGCTTTTGTATCCGTTCATGAACCAGACATAGCGACAGCATTGACTTGTAAAGTTTCGGCAGTCTCTAAAATCAATCTCAGCATTTTCGCTTCACTTCTATGTTGTCCACACATATCTTTTATAGAGTTATTTTTCATAGCTGTCTTGCTCCTCTTGTTTTTGGATGTCTCGTATTCTTTTCTTCTCAAGTTCGCCTACTATCAATTGGATAGTCGAACCAATTCCCATAACGATTAAAACAAAATAAAACAATTTAATATCGTTTCTATGATATATTTTAAAACTTCTCCATAATACAAAAGTATTTACTAATGAAAGAAGGAAAAGCAAAATAGCATTGAATAGGAGTGTTATAGCAAACTTACTCTTAAAATACCTATAATGTTTTCCAATTCTATAGAGGGTATATAGTGAGAACACAATCATCAAAGGGGTGAAAGCAAGTGCATAAAATAAGATAAACCCTATTCCTGAGTATGGTTTACTTTCCATTGGTAGATCTAATAGACAGATAGCAATAGTGAGGATGTTCAATATAAACAAGGATACTGTGCGAGCACACTCTTTTCTACCTTTATTGGTCGTTAAATCATATATAATTCCAAAAATGGCTAGGAGAACAAGGAAAAAAGGCAACATTAATAACGTAATCAATACCGCACCTCCAGGATGATTGAAAGTAGTCAACTTGGAAATAGATTAGCAAGCTTTACCTGTATAATTTTTGATACCTGCAATGTAATGTATAATCCAACAATCCTGTCACAGTTTCTATAAAACTAAATCTTGCCTCGCTTATTAGTTGAAATAACCTAATATTTAGTTAAAACTAAAGATTAACCATTTGTCATTCTACTAATCTTTTTTAAATTCGAAGATTTGCCCATTAGTAGCAGAAAGTCCATCTGAATTAAATATTTCAAGATTAATTGTATCTTTATCTTTCTTTTCAACCTGATATCGAATTCCATTATCATCAACTAAGTTTACGACCGAATCTTTACGATCCTTTACTTCTAGATTCTCAGCTATTTTTCTTTCACCACTTAAAATAGTCCATTTCCCACTTTCTTCTTTAAATTCATACTTAGAATTTGTTTGATCACTAGTCCATGTACCTTTTAGCCATGCTTCCTTAGAGGAACAAGCAGATAAAATAACAGCCATAAAAGCAACTAATACAACTACATATATTTTTTTCATCATAACTCCTTTGTAATTTCAAAATTTATTAAAACACTGTCGCTTCTTCCAGCGTAAACTTGACATTATCTTCAATCCATTTACGGCGTGGTTCAACCTTATCTCCCATGAGGACATTGACGCGGCGTTCAGCGCGTGCCAAGTCTTCAATCGTAACACGAATGAGAGTGCGGGTTTCTGGATTCATAGTTGTTTCCCAGAGTTGGTCCGCATTCATCTCACCAAGACCTTTGTAGCGTTGAAGGGTTGCGCCTTTACCGAACTTTTTGCGGAGTTCTTCTAACTCACCGTCTGTCCAAGCATAGGCCACTTCTTCTTTCTTGCCTTTCCCTTTGGACATCTTGTAAAGAGGCGGAAGGGCGATATAGACATGTCCTGCCTCGACTAGTGGACGCATGTAGCGGTAGAAAAAGGTTAAAAGAAGAGTTTGAATGTGGGCACCATCGGTATCCGCATCGGTCATGATAATAATCTTGTCATAGTTGGCATCCTCAATGGAGAAGTCTGCTCCCACACCCGCACCGATGGTATAAATCATGGTATTGATTTCTTCATTTTTGAGAATATCCGCCATCTTAGCCTTGGCTGTATTGATAACCTTACCTCGAAGAGGTAAGATAGCCTGAAACTTACGGTCACGACCTTGTTTAGCAGAACCACCGGCAGAATCACCCTCGACCAGGTAGAGTTCATTCTTTGCTGGATTTTTAGACTGGGCTGGGGTCAATTTTCCAGACAACAAGCCTTTGTCTTTCTTGTTTTTCTTACCATTTCGGCTCTCATCACGCGCTTTGCGAGCTGCCTCACGAGCATCACGCGCCTTGATAGCCTTGCGAATGAGATTGGAAGCCAGTTCACCATTCTCCATTAGGAAGAAGGTCAACTTATCAGCCACAATTCCATCCACAACTGGACGAGCCAGAGGACTCCCTAGTTTATCCTTGGTCTGACCTTCAAACTGGAGGTGTTCTTCAGGAACCAGAATAGAAAGAACAGCTGCTAGTCCCTCGCGGTAGTCTGACCCTTCAAGATTTTTATCTTTTTCCTTGAGAAGTCCCGTCTTACGCGCATAATCGTTCATGACCTTAGTAATGGCTGACTTGAGTCCTGTCTCATGAGTTCCACCATCTTTCGTGCGAACGTTATTGACAAAGGATAGAATGTTATCAGAGAATCCATCATTGTACTGAAGGGCTACTTCCACTTGGAAACCATTGTCTTCCCCTTCAAAGTACAGAACTGGTGTCAAGGTTTCCTTGTCTTCGTTCAAATAGGAAACAAAGTCCTGAACTCCATTTTCATAATGGTATTCAATCGCTTCATCTGTTCGTTTGTCTGTCAGAGACAAGGTCACATTTTTTAAGAGAAAGGCTGACTCATTGAGTCGTTCTGAAATGGTATTGTACTTGAAGTCAGTCGTAGAGAAGATTGTCGCGTCAGGCATGAAGGTGACTTTGGTACCTGTCTTAGTCTTGGGTGCTGTACCAATTTTCTTCAAAGTCGTGGCAGGTTTTCCACCATTTTCAAAGCGTTGCTTATAAACAGCACCATCACGAGTGATTTCTACTTCTAGCCAACTAGAAAGGGCATTAACAACAGAAGACCCCACCCCGTGGAGACCTCCAGATGTCTTATAACCCCCTTGACCGAATTTCCCTCCGGCATGGAGAATGGTAAAGATAACCTCTACGGTTGGAATTCCCATGGCATGCATACCAGTCGGCATCCCACGACCATGGTCCTCTACTGTTAGACTTCCGTCTTTATTGATAGTCACATCAATGCGGTCACCAAATCCAGATAAGGCCTCATCGACTGCATTGTCCACTATTTCCCAGACTAGGTGATGGAGACCTGCACCGTCGGTCGAACCGATATACATCCCCGGACGTTTACGAACCGCATCCAACCCTTCTAGCACCTGAATGGCGTCATCATTGTAGTTATTAATATTGATTTCCTTTTTTGACACAAGGAACCTCCTATTTGTTCATCTTTTCTATTTTACAGGTTTTCTAGGGATTTTGCAAAGTTTTTCCCGTTCAGCTGTCACAATTTTAAAGGATATCTCATCATTTCTACACCATTTCATGGTATAATGGGTATATGATGACATTTGTATTATTAATTTTAGCTTATCTGCTTGGTTCGATTCCGTCTGGTCTTTGGATCGGACAAATTTTCTTTCAAACAAATCTGCGTGAACATGGTTCTGGAAATACTGGAACAACCAATACTTTTCGCATTTTGGGTAAGAAAGCAGGTATGGCAACCTTTGTAATTGACTTTTTCAAAGGAACCTTGGCCACTCTGCTTCCAATTCTTTTCCACCTACAAGGTGTATCACCTCTTGTCTTTGGACTTTTGGCTGTCATTGGACATACCTTCCCTATCTTTGCAGGCTTTAAAGGTGGTAAGGCTGTCGCAACTAGCGCTGGAGTTGTTTTCGGATTTGCGCCTATCTTCTGTCTCTACCTAGCAGTCGTATTCTTTGGAACCCTCTATCTTGGTAGTATGATTTCCTTGTCTAGCGTTGCCGCTTCTATCGCGGCCGTTATCGGAGTTCTCCTATTTCCACTATTTGGATTTATCCTAGACAGCTATGACCCTCTCTTCATTCTGATTATCCTAGCACTTGCTAGCTTGATTATCATTCGTCACAAGGATAATATCACACGTATCAAAAATAAAACTGAAAATCTTGTCCCTTGGGGATTGAACCTAACCCATCAAAATCCTAGCAAATAAAACGCCAGTTTGAAACTGACGTTTTTTTGTATGCTTATTTTGACTTGATGTAGTTGATACCGTCTGCCTTAGGTGCAACTGCTTTTCCAAAGAAAGCTGCTAAGACAAGAATGGTCAAGACATAAGGCGCGATTTGAAGGTAAACCGCTGGCACTCCTTGTAGGAAAGGCAATTGAGAACCGATAACTGCCAAACTTTGTGAAAGTCCAAAGAAGAGACTAGAAAGCATAGCACCGATTGGGTTCCATTTACCAAAGATCATTGCAGCAAGAGCGATAAATCCAGGACCGACAATAGTTGTCACTGAGAAGTTGACAGAAATGGATTGAGCATAAATCGCTCCCCCAATTCCACCAAGGAAACCTGAAATAATAACCCCAAGATATCGCATCTTGTAGACATTGATCCCCAAGGTATCCGCTGCTTGAGGGTGTTCACCAACAGAGCGAAGGCGAAGGCCAAAGCGTGTCTTAAAGAGAATAAACCAAGCAAAGAATGAGAAGGCAATCGCGATATAACCTAGCAAACTTGTTGACTTGAAGAAGATATCTCCAATCACTGGGATATTAGCCAAAACTGGAAAATCAAAACGTCCAAAGGTCTGGCTTAAATTATCCGTTTGTCCTTTGTTATAAAGAACCTTAACCAAGAAAACTGCTAGGGCAGGAGCCATCAAGTTCAATACTGTACCACTGACAACATGATCCGCACGGAAATGAACTGTAGCGACTGCATGAATGAGGGAGAAAATAGCTCCCACGGCACCGGCAACTAACAAGGAAATCCAAGGAGTCGCTGTTCCAAGTTGTTCTGCAAACTCAAGGTTAAAGACAACTCCAGAAAAGGCTCCCATAACCATAATTCCTTCAAGACCGACGTTAACGACACCACCACGTTCAGAGAAAACTCCCCCGATACTCGTAAAAATAAGTGGTGCTGAGTAAATCAGCATAGAAGAGACCAAGAGGGTGAGTAATGTTGTAATAGACATCCTTACTTACCTCCTTTAACTTGTTTTTTAGGTTTGATAAAGCGTTCGATTAGGTAGTGAACGCTGACAAAGAAGATAATAGACGCTGTTACAATGCTGACAAGCTCAGACGGAACTTGTGCTGCGTTCATACCCGGTGCTCCTACTTGCAAAACTCCAAATAAGAAGGCTGCAAAGAGAATTCCAATTGGTGAATTTCCAGCAAGCAAACTAACTGCCATCCCGTTAAATCCGACAGCCAATGATGATCCCTGAACGTAAACGTTTTGGAAGGTTCCAAGACCTTCGACAGCTCCACCAAGACCAGCCAAAGCACCAGAGATAATCATTGATAGAATGATTGTACGTTTTGCTGAAATACCAGCGTACTCTGAGGCATGGGGATTGAGACCAACTGCACGAATTTCAAAACCGAGAGTCGTTTTCTTGAGCAAGAACCAAATCACGCCAACAGCAATGACGGCAAAGAAGATTCCAATATTCATACGAGAATTGCCAGTTAACTCAGATAACCATGGTGTTTGATAAGTGGCATTGGCACTCACACGAATCGTTGAGTCTGTACTTTGCATAAAGTCTTTCGGGAAAGAATGAATAAAGGCATTCCCTACGTACAAAACAATATAGTTCATCATAATGGTTACGATAACCTCTGATGTACCTAAATAAGCTCTGAGAATACCTGGAATAGCACCTACAATCCCACCTGCAATCAAAGCAATTACTACGGTCGCTAAAATCAACATTGGGCGTGGCATGTCCGGATGCGACAAAGCAAACCAACCACTAAGAATCCAACCCGCTAGTGCCTGACCAGGAAGTCCAACGTTAAAGAAACCTGCACGGCTGGCAACTGCAAAACCCAGACCAATCAAGACAAGAGGACCCATGGCACGGAAAATCTCACCAATCCCACGAAGACTACCAAAAGCTGTATAGAACAACTCCTCATAACCCCAGATAGCATCATATCCGAAAATCCACATGACGATGGCTCCGAGCAAGATTCCTAAGAATACGGAAATCAAGGGAACCGAAATTTGTTGTAACTTTTTAGACATCATCCTTCTCCTTTCCCAAGTTTCCACCTGCCATCAAGATACCAAGTTCTTGTTTGTTAGTCGTTTCTGGCGACACAATACCTTGAATCTTCCCATCATGAATAACAGCAATTCGGTCTGAAACATTTAAAATCTCATCCAATTCAAAGCTGACAACAAGCACAGCTTTCCCGTTATCACGTTCTTCAATCAAGCGTTTGTGGATATATTCAATGGCACCGACATCCAAACCACGAGTTGGTTGGCTGACGATAAGGAGATCAGGATCACGATCAATCTCACGAGCGATAATCGCTTTTTGTTGATTTCCTCCTGAAAGAGCTGCTGCTGGAACAAACTCGCTCGCCGCACGGACGTCAAATTCTTCCATCAATTTCTTGGCATGTGAAGTAATATTCGCATAGTTTAAGATACCATTCTTGCTGAGTGGTTCTTTGTAGTAGGTTTGAAGAGCGATATTTTCTGAAATCATCATATCCAAAATCAAACCATCACGGTGGCGGTCTTCAGGAACATGCCCCACACTGAGTTCCGTAATTTGTCGAGGGTGCATCCCTACGATTGATTTGCCTTTTAATTCAACGCTACCTGACTCAACCTTACGAAGACCCGTAATGGCTTGAATGAGTTCAGATTGACCATTGCCATCAATACCTGCAATACCAACAATTTCACCAGCACGAACATCCAAAGAAAGATTCTTCACAGCTGGTACACCGCGGTTTTCATTAACAACCAAGTCTTTGATAGACAAGACTACTTCTTTTGGTTGTGGTGCCTGTTTCTCCGTTTTGAAGGAGACAGAACGTCCTACCATCATCTCTGCCAAGTCTGCATTGGTTGCCCCAGCAATCTCAACCGTCTGGATTGATTTCCCACGACGAATAACCGTCACTCGATTGGATACCGCACGAATTTCATCCAGTTTATGGGTAATCAAAATAATGGATTTTCCTTCTTTGACAAGGTTTTTCATGATAGCCATCAACTCATCAATCTCTGAAGGAGTCAATACGGCTGTCGGTTCGTCAAAGATGAGGATATCAGCACCACGATAAAGTGTCTTCAAGATTTCTACACGTTGTTGAGCACCAACGGAAATATCTGCCACCTTGGCAGCAGGATCCACTGCCAAACCATAACGTTCAGAAAGAGCCTTGATTTCTTTAGTAGCTTCAGCTATATCTAGAACACCATTTTTAGTAATTTCACTCCCCAAAATGATATTTTCAGCTACTGTAAAAGCCTCAACCAACATAAAATGTTGGTGAACCATCCCAATTCCTAGACTAGCAGCTTTAGAAGGTGAATCTAGTTTGACAACTTGACCATTCACCGCAATTTCACCACTAGTTGGCTCGAGAAGTCCTGCCAGCATATTCATCAGAGTGGATTTACCCGCTCCATTTTCTCCTAAAAGTGCATGGATTTCACCTTTTCGCAGTTGCAAGTTGATCTTGTCGTTCGCTACAAATTCACCAAACACCTTGGTAATATCCCGCATCTCAATGACATTTTCGTGTGCCATATGCTTTTCCTTTCCGAGGTTTATTTTGTTTCAATAAAACCTGCTAATCGTGTTAACAAGTTCTATTGAGACAAAAATTGCCTCAATTCTTAAAGAAGCGACCGATGGTCGCTTCCTAAGAAATGACTTTTATCCATTATTTTTCAGGAACTTTTACGCTTCCGTCAAGGATTTTAGCTTTCGCGTCTTCAACAGCTTTTTTACCTTCTTCTGAAAGGTTTGTTACTGCCAAGTCAACCCCTTTATCTTTCAATGAGTAGACAATAACTTGTCCGCCAGGGAATTCACCTTTTTCTGCCTTGTTAGCAATATCTTTTACAGTTGTACCAACTTGTTTCAATGTAGATACAAGAACGAAGTTTGATTCTTTACCATCTTTAGAAGTGTATTTACCTTCTGCTGCTTGGTCACGGTCTACACCAATAACCCAAACTTTTTCGTCTTCATTTTTACTTTCATTCAAAGATTTTGCTTCAGCAAAGACACCAGCACCTGTACCACCAGCTGCTTGGTAGACAACGTCTGCACCTGCAGCGTATTGAGCAGCTGCAATTGTTTTACCTTTGGCAGCATCACCAAATGAACCCGCGTAATCAACTTGTACTTTGATAGATGGGTCTACTGACTCAACACCAGCTTTAAATCCAGCAGCGAAACGTGAAATAACTTCAGATTCGATACCACCTACAAAACCAACTTGTTTTGTTTTAGTTGTTTTAGCTGCCGCAACACCAGCAAGGTAAGCTGCTTCGTTATCCGCAAATGTTACACTCGCAACATTCTTTTGATCTTTGATTACATCATCAATCAAGACATAGTTTAAGTCAGAGTGGTCTTTTGCTGCCTCTTCAACTGCATTGTGAAGTGCAAAACCAACACCGAAGATCAGGTTGTAACTTCCAGCCGCTTGTTGCAAGTTGTTAGCATAGTCAGCTTCACTTGTTGATTGGAAATAAGTAAAGCCTTTATCTTTAGAAAGATTGTGTTCTTTACCCCAGTCTTGCAAACCTTCCCAAGCTGATTGGTTAAATGATTTGTCATCAACACCACCAGTATCTGTTACGATCGCTGCTTTCGTCTTCATTTCAGATGAAGATGAAGCTGCGTTACGAGAAGAGCGGTTACCACATGCAGCAAGTCCAACTGCTGCTACTGCAACTAGACCAAGGCCTAGCCATTGTTTCTTGTTCATTACTGAACCTCCTAAATAAGATGTGCAACGATGTTGCAAGTATGGATTGGTTGGCCACAAGGACCGCGTCACTCAGAGAGTGACCCAGACTGGTTTAAGTCTGTAAAAGAGTATGGAAGTAACTCCCCGACCGTCATCTCGACCGTCGATTTATCTTTTGCGACAAGTGTCACTTTTAGATCTTTTTCAAAAAATTCAGCCATCACTTGGCGACAAGCACCACATGGTGATATAGGTTTTTCAGTTTGTCCATAGACAATCAACTCTGAAAACTCTCTTTGGCCTTCGGAAACTGCTTTGAAAATCGCTGTACGCTCTCCACAGTTTGTCAAAGAATAGCTAGCATTCTCAATATTAACACCTGTATAAACGTTGCCATCTTTCGCAACTAGAACAGCGCTAACAGGAAAGTGAGAATAGGGTACATAGGCTTGCTTGCTGGTTTCAATTGCTAAGTCAATCAACTCAGTAGTCGCCATCTGCTAACTCTCCTTTTAAAATTGCCACACCAGCTGATGTTCCAATACGAGTAGCACCTGCCTCCACAAAGGCAAGAGCGTCTGCGTAAGAACGCGCTCCACCAGCAGCCTTAACTCCCATATCTGGTCCGACTGTTTTACGCATCAACTTAACATCCTCAATAGTGGCACCACCAGTTGAAAATCCAGTTGATGTTTTAACAAAGTCTGCTCCCGCTTTTTGAGACAATTGGCAGGCCACAACCTTTTCATCGTCTGTCAACAAGCAAGCTTCAATAATGACCTTAACCAACTTGTCACCACTTGCTTCTACGACAGCACGGATGTCCGATTCAACCAAATCAAGATTACCTGATTTGAGAGCTCCGACATTGATAACCATATCAATCTCATCTGCTCCATTTTGGATGGCTTCCTTGGTTTCAAAAGCTTTCACGGCCGAAGTTGTTGCTCCCAAAGGAAAACCAACTACTGTACAAACCTTTACATCTGAGCCTTCAAGTCCTGTTTTCGCATGTTTAACCCATGTGGGATTAACACAAACGCTGGCAAAGTCATACTCACGCGCTTCAGATAGCAAACGATCGATTTGTTCTTGAGTTGCATCTTGCTTTAAGAGCGTATGATCTATGTATTTATTTAACTTCATTTATTTTCAGACTCCTCTCTTTTTTTACGAGATGATTTCAATAATTTCCTGCAAACGTTTCACTCTGTCATTTATTTTAACATATTTTTGGAATTCTGTAACTAGTTGTGGGGAAATTTTTCCATTTGTATAAACTTTTGCGACAATTTCTCCCTTTTGAACGGAGTCCCCAACCTTCTTCTCAAAAACGATTCCAGTTTCATAGTCTAAATCATCAGACTTGACTGCGCGACCAGCTCCCAATCTCATGGCATAGAGACCAAATTCCATCGCTGGAAGGGCTGAAATAACACCTGACTCTTGGGCCGGGATATCCACTACATGTTCAACATTTACCGGGCGATAGAGATCTTCTAAATCACCGCCTTGAGCCGCCACCATTTCTTCAAACTTAGCCAACGCTTGGCCGTTTTCAAGGTGTTGACGTACTTCTTCAACTGTCTTCTCAACATTTGCCAAACCAAGCATAATCTGAGCTAGTTCACAAATAAAGTGACTGATATCTTCTCGACCTTTTCCTTGGAGAATCTCGATTGCCTCAAGAATTTCAAGACGATTGCCAATGGCTCGTCCCAAGGGTTGACTCATATCAGTAATGACTGCTACTGTCTTTCTTCCAACAGCCTTACCCAAATCGACCATGGTTTGAGCCAATTCACGCGCCTCATCGACAGTCTTCATGAAGGCACCCTCACCAACAGTCACGTCTAGCAAAATGGCATCTGCTCCAGCAGCAATTTTCTTACTCATGACAGAACTAGCAATCAAAGGAATGGTATCGACAGTTGCTGTCACATCACGAAGAGCATAGAGAAGTTTGTCTGCTTTAACCAGCTGATCTGACTGCCCAATGACAGATACACCAATGTCCTGTACCTGACGAATGAAATCTTCTTGACTGCGCTCCACTTGGTAGCCCTTGATTGCTTCCAACTTATCTAAGGTCCCGCCAGTGTGTCCTAGTCCCCGACCACTCATCTTGGCTACTGACACACCAAAACTGGCTACTAAAGGTGCTAAAATCAAGGTCACTTTATCACCAACACCACCTGTCGAGTGTTTATCTACTTTGATACCTTCTATGGCTGACAAATCAAACTCTTGCCCCGTCTTAACCATATTCATGGTCAGGTCAGAGATCTCACGTGTGGTCATTCCTTTAAAATAAATAGCCATAGCAAAAGCAGACATTTGATAGTCTGGGACAGTTCCAGCCACATAGCCTTCTACCAACCATTTTATTTCAGCCGTAGTCAGTTCTTGACCATCTCGTTTCTTTTGGATTAAATCAACTGCTCTCATTCTTTCACACTTCTAAGGATATAGTATCCCTTATCTTTCTTTACGATATCACAATTGCCAAAAACGTCTTTCATCTTACTTTTAGCACTTGGAGCTCCTTGTTTTTTCTGAATGACAATGGTTAAATCTCCTCCGTCATTCAAGAAATCTCTGCTCTTTTCGATAATCTCATGAACAACCTGTTTGCCCGCTCGAATCGGCGGATTGGAAATAACATGGTCAAACTTCCCTTCAACTTGTTCATAGATATTGGATTGGAAAATAGTTGCTGAAACTTGGTTTCTCTCAGCATTTTTTCGCGCCAAGTCCAAAGCACGATTATTGATATCGATCATGGTTGCTTGAACTCCGTAAGCCTTGACCAAAGAAATCCCTAGGGGACCGTACCCACAGCCGACATCTAGCACCCGCTCGCCTTTTTCAACCTCGAGACACTTCAGTAAAAGCTGACTACCAAAGTCAACCATCTTTTTACTAAAGACACCTGCGTCCGTTAAAAAGGTCATTTTATGTCCCAACAATTCTACTCGCAACTCATGAATGTCGTGAGCAGCATCTGGATTTTCTGCATAATACATTTTACTCATAAAACTATTTTAGCATATTTTAAGGTTTTTTAACACCGTTTACAAAGCTAAAATTCAACAAACAAACTAAATCTGTTATGACAATAATTAAAAGATTTTTGTATTACTTCCTCTATTTTTGATCTTTTAGAGCAACTTATAGCAACTTTCAAGAATCAGAATGAGAAATATCGAATTTCATTCTCTCTTTAGATGAGAAATATGATATACTAAAATATCGAACGAGGAAAAAATATGACCAACGAATTTTTACATTTTGAAAAAATCAGCCGTGAAACCTGGCAGTCCTTGCATCGCAAGACAACCCCTCCCTTGACAGAGGAAGAGTTAGAATCCATCAAGAGCTTTAATGACCAAATCAGCCTGCAAGATGTGACAGATATTTATTTACCATTAGCTCATCTCATCCAAATTTACAAACGCACCAAAGAGGATTTAGCCTTTTCTAAGGGAATTTTTCTCCAAAGAGAGAGTAAATCTCAGCCCTTCATCATCGGTGTTTCAGGAAGTGTTGCTGTAGGAAAATCAACAACTAGCCGACTTCTGCAAATCCTTCTGTCTCGTACAGTGACTGACGCTACTGTGGAGTTAGTGACGACCGATGGTTTTCTCTATCCCAATCAAACGTTAATAGACCAAGGAATCTTAAATCGCAAAGGCTTTCCAGAGAGTTATGACATGGAAGCCTTACTGAATTTTCTTGATCGCTTAAAAAATGGACAGGATGTTGATATCCCCGTCTATTCTCACGAGGTTTATGATATTGTTCCTGGGGAGAAACAACGTGTTAAGGCTGCAGATTTTGTGATTGTTGAAGGCATCAATGTCTTTCAAAATCCTCAAAATGAGCGCCTTTACATCACCGACTTTTTTGATTTTTCCATCTATGTAGACGCTGCTGTTGAGGACATTGAGAGTTGGTATTTAGACCGATTTTTAAAACTCCTTAGCTTTGCACAAAACGATCCAGACAGCTACTACCACCACTTTACGCAAATGCCAATAGAGGAAGTAGAGTCTTTTGCCCACCAAGTATGGAGTGATATCAACCTTACAAATCTACAAAACTATATTGAACCAACAAGGAATCGGGCCGAGGTTATTCTCCACAAGGCTAAAAACCATGAAATCGATGAAATTTACCTAAAAAAATAATTTCCCCTTGTCAAAACATAAGTTTTCAGATATAATAGTATAGTTAGTAAATATGGAGGTAAGAACATTGGCAAACATTAAATCAGCTATCAAACGCGCTGAATTGAACGTTAAACAAAACGAAAAAAACTCAGCTCAAAAATCAGCTATGCGTACTGCTATCAAAGCTTTCGAAGCAAACCCTTCTGAAGAACTTTTCCGTGCTGCTAGTTCAGCTATCGACAAAGCAGAAACTAAAGGTTTGATTCATAAAAACAAAGCAAGTCGCGATAAAGCTCGTCTTTCAGCTAAACTTGCTAAATAAGAAACAGTCCATAGAGGCTGTTTTTTTGACCTCTAATCAGAAAAGGTAGAAAATGAAAATCGCAATCATCGGTTATTCTGGTGCTGGTAAGTCAACTCTAGCAGAAAAGTTATCTAACTACTACTCCATTCCCAAACTGCATATGGACACCCTCCAATTTCAACCAGATTGGCAAGACAGTGACCGTGATTGGATGAAATCCGAGATGAAAAGCTTTCTAAACAATCACTCAGACTGGGTCATCGATGGCAACTACTCTTGGTGTTATTACGAGGAAAGAATGCTAAAAGCTGACCAAATCATCTTTCTCAATTTTTCACCATGGACTTGCTTACTGAGGGCCTTTAAGCGTTATCTCAAATACAGAGGTCAAGTTCGAGAAAGCATGGCAGCAGGCTGTCCTGAACGCTTTGACTGGGAGTTTATCCGATGGATTCTCTGGGATGGGCGGAGCAAATCCGCTAAGGAATGCTATAAGGGGGTTCAAGAAACCTATCCAGAGAAAATAATTGTTCTCAGGTCGCAAAAGAAGATAGATTACTTTTTAGAAAATCTCACACGTAACAAGAAAAACCAACGTGCCTAACGTTGGTTTTTTGCTTTTAGCCAATCACACTTCCGTTTGGTACAGCTGGATCAACCGTGAGAAGTGTTAGTTTGCCATCATGTTCAGCTGAGAGGATCATTCCTTGGCTGACATATTTTTTCATCATCTTACGTGGTTTGAGGTTGGCAACGATTTGAACTTTCTTACCGACCAATTCTTGCTCATTTGGATAGTATTTTGCAATTCCTGAGAGGATTTGACGATCTTCACCATCACCAGCATCTAGGCGGAATTGAAGCAACTTATCAGAACCTTCTACTTTAGAAACTTCTTTGACTTCTGCGACACGGATTTCAACCTTGTCAAAGTCTTCAAACTTGATTTCTTCCTTGTTTAGTTTGAGTTCAACTTCATCTGGATTCCATTCTTTTCCCACGGCTGGCTTATTGCCTTCCATTTGTTCTTTGATATAGGCAATTTCTTCTTCCATATCGAGACGTGGGAAGATTGGTGTTCCCTTAGTAACTACAGTTACACCTGCAGGGAAATCCGCCAAGTTCAGGTTTTCAAGGCTAGAAACTTCTGCTAAACCAAGTTGAGTCAAGACTGCACGACTGGTTTCCATCATAAATGGCTCAATCAAGTGGGCTACAACACGAAGGCTGGCTGCCAAGTGGCTCATGACACTTGCCAATTGGTCTCGAAGTGCTTCATCCTTGGCCAAGACCCATGGAGCTGTCTCATCGATGTATTTATTGGTACGTGAGATCAGAGTCCAAACTGCTTCAAGAGCACGTGGGTAGTCAACTGCTTCCATGTGTGTATGGTAGTCTGCGATTGATTGTTCTGCAACCTCGGCAAGAGCATTATCAAACTCTGTTACACCCTCTACATAGGCAGGGATTTGACCATCAAAGTACTTGTTGATCATGGAAACCGTACGGTTAAGGAGGTTTCCTAGGTCATTTGCCAATTCATAGTTGATACGACCCACATAGTCCTCGGGAGTGAAGGTTCCATCTGAACCAACTGGAAGGCTACGCATGAGGTAGTATCGAAGTGGATCCAGTCCATAACGCTCTACCAACATTTCAGGATAAACGACATTACCTTTAGACTTAGACATTTTGCCGTCTTTCATGACAAACCAACCATGAGCAATCAAACGGTCTGGCAATTTGATATCCAACATCATGAGAAGGATTGGCCAGTAAATCGAGTGGAAACGAAGGATGTCTTTTCCGACCATTTGGAAGACTGTTCCGTTCCAGAACTTGTCAAAGTTACCATGCTCATCTTGACCGTAACCAAGAGCTGTCGCATAGTTAAGGAGAGCATCAATCCAAACATAGACCACGTGTTTTGGATTTGATGGGACTGGTACTCCCCATGTAAAGGTTGTACGAGAAACTGCCAAATCTTCTAAACCTGGCTCAATGAAGTTGCGAAGCATTTCATTAAGGCGACCATCTGGAGTGATGAAATCAGGGTGCGATTTGAAAAATTCAACCAAACGGTCTTGGTATTTGCTGAGGCGAAGGAAGTAAGACTCTTCTGAAACCCATTCCACTTCATGTCCTGATGGAGCGATACCACCCGTTACATTACCAGCTTCATCACGGAAAACTTCCGCAAGCTGGCTTTCTGTAAAGAATTCCTCATCTGAAACTGAATACCAACCAGAATATTCACCTAAATAGATGTCATCCTGAGCAAGTAAGCGTTCAAAGACTTGAGCCACTACTTTTTCATGGTAATCATCAGTTGTACGGATGAATTTATCATATGAGATATCGAGTAATTTCCAGAGTTCTTTGACTCCAACCGCCATCCCATCAACATAGGCTTGTGGTGTGATGCCAGCTTCTTCCGCTTTTTGCTGGATTTTCTGACCATGCTCGTCAAGACCTGTCAGATAAAAGACATCGTAGCCCATGAGGCGTTTGTAGCGAGCTAGGACATCACAAGCGATGGTTGTGTAGGCAGAACCGATATGAAGTTTACCAGATGGATAGTAAATCGGTGTTGTAATATAAAAATTCTTTTCAGACATATTTTTTCCTTTCCAGGCAAATGAAACCTGTTTTTCTAACACTTCATTATATCATATTTTTAGTGATTTTCGATAGGAAAATCCAGACAAAAACAAGACAGACAAATATCCATATTGTTTTTTCTGCTCTATATTTTATTCATAACGAAGGGCTTCAATCGGATCAAGCTTAGACGCTTTATTGGCTGGTAAGACACCAAATATCATACCAACGCTGGCTGATACAGCCAAGCTAAAGAGAGCAATTGGGAGGGAAACCCCAACTTCGATACCTGCAATCATATTTTGAAGCAATACTCCAGCTAACATGGTCATTCCAGCAGCAATCCCAAGACCGATGACACCACCTAGCAAGGTCAAGATCATAGACTCAATCAAAAACTGTACTAAAATATTAGCCCGAGTAGCTCCGAGAGCTTTCCGCAGACCAATCTCACGCGTGCGTTCTGTCACCGAAACCAGCATGATATTCATAACACCAGTTCCCCCGACAAAGAGAGAGATTCCTGCGATGGCACTGATAATGGTGGTCATAAAACCAAATAGTTGTTGTACCTCTTGGAAGGCGGCAGTGGCATCCGCAACTTGGTACTCCCCTTGCTGAAGAGCAGCAATCTCAGTCAATTTTCGAGCCAACTCTGGTCCCAAGGTCTGTGTTAGACTAGTATCATTGACACGAAAGACGATATCCGAAATCTCATCAGTATTAAAATTGGCAGCGAGTGAGATATTAGTCGTAATTGGAAGTCCACCAATCCCAAAGGCTTTAGCAGTTTTAGCTTCATTACTAGTATAAACACCAATCACACGGTAACTAAATTCATTGACAGAGATGACTTGATTAACCGCAGCTTCTGGACTATCAAACAAACTCTTGGCTAATTCTTCATCCAACAAAATCACACTGGCAAATTCCTTGTAGTCTTGCGGTCTTAGACTTCTACCCGCAACGATTTCATTTTCAACTGCGTTCATGTAGGTGCTATTTCCGCCTGTCAGAGTCGCTCGTTCAACCTTCTTATCCTTATAAGATAGGGTAACGTTGGTCGAGTTGGTGACATAGTAACTGTCTACTCCCTTGAGTTTAGTAGCCTCCTTGACCCAAGACTCCAGTGGTTTTGGTGGTTCAACATGAACATCCTCTTCTTTCCCACTGACTGTCAAAGCGGATTGTTTCTGCGTAAAGGAGCCGTCCTTGCTTTTGATAGGAGAGAAAAAGACATGGATATCCTTCTGTGATTTGGTCATGTTTTTATTGACCTGACGAGACATGGAGTCTCCCAGAGCCATGATGACGACGACAGACGAAACTCCGATGATAATCCCAATCATGGTGAGGAAGGAACGCATCTTGTGGGCCATGATGGATGAAAAGGCAAATTTCAGATTCTGCATCTTAGTTTTCCTCCTTTTCTAGGGCACTGTCTGATGAGATGACACCATCACGAATGACAATCTGGCGTTTGGCATAGGCTGCGATCTCAGGCTCATGCGTGACCATGATAATGGTCTTCCCTTCCTTATTTAACTCCACCAACAGTTGCATGATTTGATTTCCTGTCTTGGTATCTAAGGCACCTGTGGGTTCGTCTGCTAGGATGATAGAGGGATTATTTACCAAGGCACGCGCAATCGCTACACGTTGCTTTTGACCACCTGATAACTCGGAAGGCAAATGATGACTGCGCTCCGTTAACTCAACCTTTTCCAGAAATTCCTCAGCCAATTTCCGACGTTTTGAAGCCGAAACTCCAGCGTAAATCAAGGGCAATTCGACGTTTTGAAGTGCATTGAGTTTGGACAAGAGAAAGAACTGCTGAAAGACAAAGCCAATTTGCTGATTGCGGACCTTGGTCAGTTGTTTCTCTCCAAGACCTGCCACTTCTTGACCTTCAAGGTAGTACTCTCCACTAGTTGGTGTATCCAACATTCCGATGGTATTCATCAACGTAGACTTACCAGAACCAGATGGTCCCATAATGGCAACAAACTCACCTTCATGAACTTCTAGATTGATATTTTTAAGGACCTGCAATTCTTGGTCACCATTTCGATAACTTCTACAGATATTTTTGAGACTAATTAGTTTCTTCATCAGCCTTCACCTCTTTTCCTTCTTCCAAGGAAGATGTTGGATTACTGATGACCTTGGCTCCGTCTGTCAAACCTGAAGTAATTTCTTGGTTGTCTGCATCCGCATTCCCCAAAGCAACTTCTACCTTCTTCGCTTTTTTCTGGTCGTCAACGATCCAGACATAGTTTTTGTCATTTTCGGTAACGACACTTGTCAAAGGAACAAGGAGGGCTTTACTCTTGTTTTTGACTTCCACACTGACAGAGAAGCCTTGTTTCAACTCACCGATATCGCTGGTCACATCAACAGTATAAGGGTACTTAGATCCAGTATTCCCTCCAAGGGCTGCATTTGCTGCTTCTCCATTGTTTTTAGGATAATCAGAAATATAGCTTATTTTTCCTGTCCAGCTCTTATCTTGGTAAACCTTCGAAGTAAAGGTAACTTCTTGGCCTACAGAAAGGTTGGCAAGGTTGTATTCAGACAACTCCCCTTTGACCTGCAAGTTTTCATTACTTACGACATGTACTACCACTTGGCTATTACCTGTTGGCGTTTTGGAAACATTACGATTAACTTCAACTACAGTCCCTTCTAGTGTACTGAGGACTGTTGCAGCATCTAGCTGAGCTTGAGCCTTGTTGAGCTGAGCCACAGCATCTGCACGATTATCCTTGGCATCACTGATTTGAGAATCAATAGAAGATACTGAAGAAGTCGCTGCTTGCGCTTGTTCTGGGAGTCCAGCTTCTGTTGGAACCTGTGGAAAAGCTGGTGCAGCTGATGCATTTTCACGAGCTTTGTTTAACTCCTCGATATGACGGTCTGCCTTTGCAACTGCACGATCGGCTGCATCATAGGCAGCTTGAGCATCCGCACTGCTGTATTTGACCAAAGCCTGCCCTTCTTCGACCTTGTCCCCAACCGAAACAAGAATTTCATCTAAATCTCCCTTACTAGCATCAAAATAAACGTATTGTTCATTTTTTGCTGTAACCGTACCTGACAAGAGAACTGATGAAGCAACGGAACCTTCCTTAGCAGTAACGATATGAGAGGTTTCATCCTTGACTGCTGACTGGGAAGGTTGTCTAAAAATCAAAATCCCCGCAGCACCGATAACAATAGCACTGGCAACACCAATCGCTGTGTATAATTGCCATTTTTTTGCCTTTTTATTTCTTTTCATTTTCAAGCTCCTTTATATTTTTGCCTTACAAAACCCATTATATCAGAAACACCAAGCCCAAACAATGACAGTTCAGATGGAAACAATGACGATTCAGGATCATTATTTCGTTCGGTATTCGTTTATTGGATTATTGTGCTAGATATATAATACAACATCTTTTTGAATTTGGCAAGCGTTTTTATAATTTTTTTATCGTAGCAGATTTTTGCATTCAAAAAATAAAAACGATAGAATATGACTATCAAAGCTATAAGGAGTTTTCTATGAGAGAATATGATATCATCGCCATCGGTGGAGGAAGCGGCGGCATTGCTACTATGAACCGCGCTGGCGAACACGGTGCTAAAGCAGCTGTTATCGAAGAGAAAAAATTAGGTGGAACCTGCGTCAATGTCGGCTGTGTTCCTAAGAAAATTATGTGGTATGGAGCGCAAATCGCTGAAAGCTTTCACCACTACGGTCCTGACTATGGGTTTACGAGTTCAGATGTTCAATTTGATTTCGCAAAACTTCGTCAAAATCGTGAAGCCTACATCGATCGTGCCCGCTCGTCTTATGATGGAAGTTTCAAGCGCAACGGTGTTGATTTGATTGAAGGTCGTGCTCATTTCATTGATTCCCACACAGTCAGCGTTAATGGTGAATTGATTCGTGCCAAACATATCGTGATTGCGACTGGTGCTCGCCCAAGCATCCCAACTATCCCTGGAGCTGAACTTGGTGGTAGCTCAGACGATGTCTTTGCTTGGGAGCAACTTCCTGAATCCGTTACGATTCTTGGAGCTGGCTATATCGCCGTTGAATTAGCAGGTGTCCTCCACGCACTAGGAGTAAAAACTGATTTGTTTGTTCGTCGCGATCGTCCCTTGCGCACGTTTGACAGCTACATCGTTGAAGGCCTTGTCAATGAAATGGAAAAAACAGACCTTCCTTTGCACACACACAAGGTACCCATCAAGCTCGAAGAAACGGAGCAAGGCATTACGATTCATTTTGAAGACGGTTCTAGTCACACTGCGAGCCAAGTTATCTGGGCTACCGGTCGCCGTCCAAATGTAGATGGTCTGGATTTAGAAAAAGCAGGCGTTACACTCAATGAACGTGGATTTATCCAAGTGGATGAGTATCAAAATACAGTTGTAGATGGTATCTATGCCCTTGGAGACGTTACTGGTGAGAAGGAACTAACCCCAGTAGCCATCAAGGCTGGACGTACCCTATCTGAACGTCTCTTTAATGGGAAAACAAATGCCAAGATGGACTATACGACTATCCCTACTGTTGTCTTCTCCCACCCAGCAATCGGAACAGTCGGTTTAACTGAAGATCAAGCTATCAAAGAATACGGCCAAGATAACATCAAAGTCTACAAGTCAAGCTTTGCATCTATGTACTCAGCCGTTACAAACCATCGTCAAGAATCTCGCTTCAAACTCATCACCGCCGGTGCTGACGAAAAAGTTGTTGGACTTCACGGACTTGGTTACGGAGTAGATGAGATGATTCAAGGATTCGCTGTTGCCATCAAGATGGAAGCAACCAAGGCGGACTTTGATGCTACAGTAGCTATCCACCCAACTGCCTCAGAAGAATTTGTAACCATGCGCTAATTATCGTAAGAGACCTCTTGAGGTCTCTTTTTACTTGCAAAATCGGCTGTTACAAAAATTGTTACCTTAGTTGAAAAAATAGGTTGACTTTTGCTTCTAAATTAGTATAATAGTTACTATAATTTTGAAAAGAGGTTAACAGTTTTGAAAAAAGCTCATATCTATGCTATCCCTGCTATCGGTGCTGCTCTCATTGCCGTATTGGCACAAATCAGTCTCCCTATCGGTCCTGTACCTTTCACTTTGCAAAACTTTGCGATTGGTCTGATTGCTACTATTTTTAGACCCAGAGAAGCTGTTCTATCTGTAGCTCTCTATCTCTTGCTGGGTGCCATTGGTTTACCTGTTTTTGCAGGGGGAGGAGCTGGATTTCACGTTTTAGTCGGCCCAAGTGCAGGCTATCTTTGGTTCGACCTTGTCTATGCTGGACTTACATCTTATCTCATCCATCAAAATAGTGGCTACATTCGCATTTTCCTAGCCAACCTCTTGGGTGACTCCCTCGTCTTTGCCGGAGGTATTCTCAGCCTCCACTTCCTTGCTGGGATGCCATTTGATGAGGCACTTGCATTTGGTGTCCTTCCCTTTATCCTCCCTGATCTTGGTAAGATCATTGTCATTAGTTTCATTGGTCGTCCCCTACTAGAACGATTGAAAAGCATCGCTTATTTTTCAAGATAAAAAATAGTCCAGAACAAGTGTTCTGGACTATTTCCTTTCTAAGAATCAACTGTACACTATTTAGATACTCGACTATTCTTATACCGGTATGAATATTAAGCGTTTCATTCTTCAAATTATATCTATTCACGATATGCAAAGTAGAAAAGTATTCTAATTAATTCAAACATAATAAGCTTCTATTGATTTTGGATTCTTAAAAATTGTATACTTTTCAGAAAACGCATTTTCAATGATTGAGCTATATTTTATAAATTATTTGTGATACAATAGAGCTACCTAAAAGATTCAGAAAATTTAATATTCATTGATTATTTATATTAACTTGATTATTTTGATTTCTTTTAAAACAAAAATGATTATAAATAATTATAAACAGAAAGGTAATTCTATGACAAAGAATACTCGTGAGCTAATCATTAAAGCTCTCATCACACTAGCTAAGAAAAATCCTCAACGTATTTCCTTTACAATGACTGAAATTGCTGCTGAAGCTGGTATTTCACGACAAGCGATTTATCAAAAGCATTTTAACAACTTTGAAGATATTATTGAACACATTCACGAAGAGACCAATCAGCACATTTTTAACGTCTTTAATAAGTACTGCCCTAGCAATGATGGAGATCCTATCAGCTTTTTAGCAGACCATATACTTCCTCTCATATACGAAAAAAGGGAAATTGTTAACACCTTGTATACCACACAAGTCGATCCATGTTGAAAGGAATTTCTGCGTGGAACATACTCAGAGTGGGTACTAAAGAATGTCAATTACCAACTGAAATATAATTTTAATAAAGAGGACATCGCTTATATCATTACGACCATGGCAATCTCTTTCATTGAAGTCTGGATTCGTAAAGATAATCCAATACCACCTGAAGAGTATAGAGGGACTTTCATTCAATTGTCTAAGACTTCTCTCTGTGACTATATTGTGTCCTAAAAAAAGAATCTTGAGTTGCATTCAAGATTCTTTTTATTGTCCCCCTTTAAAGGCATCGACCATTACCTGAAATTCTTCATTGGAAAGCGTGATTCCTTTGCCCATTTTGGTATGATCAGGACTCCAAGAACGAATATCAAACTTTGCAGGAGCTCCATTAAAGCTGACTCTATTTAGTTCTTTTGTCCATCCTTTGTCATTTTCAGACAAGGTCAGTAAGTGTTCTTCGATTTCAAATGTAAATTCTGCCATTTTTAACTCCTTTATGTGATATGCTTTCTATAGTCTATTCGTAAAAATCTTGTGGTTTTTAGGAAAATTTTATATAATGTGGATATATAAGAAGGGAGGATTCTATGAGACAGACATTCAAACTAGTTCTAGATAAACTACATGGTTTTCTCAATGGGAATGATGATCATCCTCAAACTGAGGATAACTCCCTCACTGCTATGATTGAACAAGCCATCCAAAGAAAGACGGCTGTTCATGTGATACTTGCTGAGACAAGTTTTACGGGTGATATTGTCAAACACGATGCTAATCGCCAACAAATTATCGTCAAGAATTTTTCAAAAAACGTAACTCGAATCATTCGTATCAGTGACATTAAGCGACTTCGTTTCGTTCCCTCAACTGTACAAAAAGCTCAGAAAAGTCTATTTAAGAAAGAGTGAGATGTTCTTTGCATCCCACTCTTTTTCTTAACGGATTTGTTCAAAATGAAGATGAACTGCGATATGGTCACCATAGCCACTTCTCTCCAAATCGCGTTGCAAGCGATAAGAGATATAGTGTTCTGCAATGGTAATGTAGCCAGCTCCAAGTAAGCGGTGCTCAACCATTGATTGGATCATGCTAATAGTCGCACGTTCCACTTTTGCTTCTTCCAAGTCCAAAACGACTTTTTTAGTAACTTGCGCTAGGTTTTGACGCAGGTCATCGGTCAAAACATAAACTGTTTGAGCTGCTTTTAGGACAGCTTGGTAAATTTTATCTGGATCAAATTCAGCAATTTCTCCATTACGTTTGATTACTTGCATAAGGTTCTCCTTTATTCTTTGTTTTCTTTGATTTCAGCCAGCATCTTTTCTTCTTCGGCTGTCAGTTGATAGTTTTCTAGCAGGTCAGGTCTGCGCTCGTAGGTTTTCTTTAGACTCTCATACAGCCGCCACTGACGAATCTTTTCATGGTGCCCACTCATGAGCACATCTGGCACGACCATGCCACGATAGTCATAAGGGCGAGTGTACTGAGGATATTCGAGAAGTCCCGAAGAGAAGCTATCATCCTGGTGACTAGACTCCTTGCCAATCACTTCAGGAATTAGGCGAACAGTCGCATCAATCATGGTCATGGCCGCCAATTCTCCTCCAGTCAAAACATAGTCTCCTAGGGAAATTTCATCGGTTACCAAGGTCTTGATGCGCTCGTCATACCCTTCGTAGTGACCGCAGATAAAAATCAGTTCCTCTTCTTGAGCCAAATCTTCAGCGTAAGCCTGATTGAACTGTTTCCCAGCAGGATCAAGAAGAATGACACGGGGATTTTTCTTTTCAATAGCATCAAAGGCATCGAAAATGGGTTGGGCTCGGAGCAACATCCCCTGACCGCCTCCGTAGGGCTCATCGTCAACATGACGGGCCTTTTCAGCGTATTCTCTGAAATTATGATACTGGATATCCAAGAGCCCTTTTTCTCGAGCCTTTCCAACAATCGAGTGCTCCAGCGGAGAAAACATTTCAGGAAAGAGGGTTAAAATATCAATCTTCATCATCTAACCCTTCTAAGATTTCCACTTCGACCCGCTTGTTTGGAATATCAACATTGAGAACTACTGGCGGAATGTAAGGTAAAAGCAAATCACGCTTACCTTTTCGTTTGACCACCCAGACATCGTTGGCACCTGGTTGTAGGATTTCCTTGATAGTTCCTATCAAGTTATCTCCCTCGTAAACATCCAAACCGATAATCTCGTGATAGTAGAATTCACCATCATCTAAATCGTTCAAATCTTCCTCAGCGACCTTGAGACTATAACCCTTGTACTTTTCAACCGCATTGATATGGTACATGTCTTTGAATTTGATAATGTCAAAGTTCTTATGCTTACGATGACTTGCGATGGTCACTGTTTGGACAAACTGATCTTTTTCATCAAATAAAGCCAACTCTGCTCCCTTTTTAAATCGTTCCTCGGCAAAATCCGTCACAGACAAGACTCGAATCTCACCCTGTAGACCCTGCGTATTGACGATTTTTCCAACATTAAAGTAGTTCATCTTGTCTCCTGTATCTATTTCTATCCTTTATTTTATCACGTTCCAGAGATTTTCACAAGTTGGAGAAAATCAGCTATAATCCCAAAATTGCTAGTAGTTTCCTCTTCAATGTTAATTTATATTTGAAAGAAGAAATGTTTATATTCCCATTATACATATTACTATAAAATGTATACTCCCCAATTTGACCTTGACTTGTCTTCCATTTCATTCTTAAACTAGGTATAGTCTCAGGTAAATTTGTATGAATCAATAAGCATGTATAATTTTTTAAATTTTTGACTGTATGTATTTTATCTTGAACGACTAAACGATTACTTTTTGAATCATAGATTAAAGAATAAAATTCTACAATTTCAATATCAACTTCTTTTGGATAAAAAATCAAATGGTTATAATGTTTATCATTTTTATTATGTTTAAACTCATAAACATGATGAAATCTCGTATGTAAGGAATCAAATTCGATTGGTTTAATTGCCTGAATTTCGATATTATTAATATAGGCCTTATTCTGGAAACTAATTTTTAAAATTACACCTATAAAAGTCGAAATCTGTATAATTCGTAATAACCAATCAATATACATCGCCCAGTCTATTTTTAAAAAATAATCAGTGTTCAATATTTCTCAAATCTCCCTTCAAAAAACTCTCCAAATCTCGTTCATGCTGATACTTAATGGCAGCCTTCTTATCTTTGTCAAAGATGCTTTTGGTTAGGTCAATATCGTTAATGGCCGCGATTGCAACCGTGTAGTGAATAATATCAGCTAGTTCTTTGGCTAGTTCCTCATTTGAGTCCTGAACGCCCTCTTTTCGACCAGAGCGCCCATTCAAGACCTCAGCTACTTCTCCGACTTCCTCCACTAGTTTGATAAAGAGGCCTTCCTCAGTTCGAGATTGCTGGTAATGTTCGAGTAAGTAAGCTTGCAATTGTCTAAACGTTAAATCCTTCATCTTCTCCTCCTCACAAAAAAAGCGAGACTTCTGTCCCGCTTTCTTTATTTTTCATCGATAACGATTCTTACTTTTTTGTCTTCAGTTGGGACAGAGTAGACAATCGTTCTTATCGCTGAGATAGTGCGACCCTTACGACCGATAACACGACCGACATCGCTCTGGTCAAGATCCAAGTGATACTCCAAAAACTCTGGTGTGTCTTCGATCTTGATAGTTAAGGCATCAGGTTGTGAAATCAAAGGTTTCACAATCGCAATAATGAGATTTTCAATCGTATCCATCTGTCAACCTACTTTAAATTTATTTTGAGAATTTAGAATCGTGGAATTTTTTCAATACGCCTTCTTTTGAAAGGATGTTGCGAACTGTATCTGAAGGTTGAGCTCCATCAGCCAACCATGCAAGAACGCGGTCTTCTTTCAAAGTTACTTGGTTTTCAGCAACAAGTGGGTTGTAAGTTCCAACTGTTTCGATGAAACGTCCGTCACGTGGTGAACGTGAGTCTGCTACGTTGATACGGTAGAAAGGTTTTTTCTTAGAACCCATACGAGTCAAACGGATTTTAACTGCCATTTTTTAATGTCTCTTTTCTTATTTTTTATTTCGGTGAAATAGCTGAGCTATTTAGCACATGTTCTATTATAGCAGATTTCTGACAGGTGTCAAGAAAAAAACTTGACAGAGTTTTTATTTTTTCAGATTTGCCACAAAAAACTTAAATAAATTGATTTTAAATTAAAAAAACTTATAAACGCTTGATTCGACTTGCAAAAAAGAGTAAAATAGAGTCAGAAAGCAGGTGAATTTATGTACCAAGCACAACGATTAGAAGAAATCATAACACTTTTAGAAGAGAGAGGAAGCCTTTCAGCAAAAGAAATGGTTGACTATTTCCAAGTATCCAAAGATACCGTCCGCAGAGATTTTTCTATTCTTGCAAAGGAAAATAGAGCACAAAGAACTCACGGAGGATTGCTATCAATAAAGAAACAGCCTATACTAGGCTTTAAAGACAGGAGAGAACAATCTTCCAAAGAAAAAGAGAAAATCGCCTCTCTAGCAAAGGAACTCATTTCTAATGGAGACCTACTATTCTTTGATGTTTCAACAACTGTACTAGAATTAGCTAAAATACTTGAGAAAGAAGTTAGTATTTTCAGTCATTCATTAGATAATGCGCTTATTCTAGGAGGAAAAGAAAATGTCGATTTTCACATTCTAGGCGGAAAGTTTCATAAAAAGAATCGTTTCTATTACTCTCTAGAAGAATCGGACATTTTAAACTCTATTAAGTTTGATTTAGCTTTTTTTGGAGCTGCAAGTCTTTCAGATGGTCAAGTTAGTTTTGAAGACCAAGAAGATGTTCTAATGAAAAAGAGAGCATTTAAAACAAGCAAAACTCGTGTCTTACTGGCTGAAACCAGTAAAATAAGCAAACACTCTCACTTTATTCTGTCTGAACTAGCTGATTTTGATTATTGGATTACAGACAAAGAACCCGATATAGAAATTCAGCGATCTTTAGATGGCAAAACAACTATTCTATTTTAAAAGGGAGGAAGCTATGAGAAATATTAAATTGATTATAAGCGATATTGACGGAACAATTTTAGACAAAAATCACCAGATAGACTCTTATTTGCCTGAACTGATGCCAATTTTAAAACAAAAAGAAATCCCTTTTGTCTTAGCTTCTGCTCGCTCTCCTCTCGGTATTGCTCCAATTTCTAGAAAACTAGGAATTTCCGACTTTCCAATTGCATGCTATAATGGTGCCCTAATCAGTAAGGGGGATGAGGATCTAAGTCAGCATTCTATTGATAAAAAAGAATTGGCATTTCTTCATGATTTTTTAAAAAGAGAATTTCCGACAGTTTCTATCAATGTTTATTCTGGACAAGATTGGTTTGTTAATACTTTAGATAAATGGGTACAAATCGAAGCTAACATTACTGGAGAAAGTCCAAAAGTTACATCTATAACAGATTTTATAAGAGAGGAACATACTCTTGTTCATAAACTATTATTAATTGATAAGGCAGACACTATACAGAAACTACAAAGCATCTTATCCATTATGGATTTCCCTCAAACCGACTTTTATCTCTCCAAGGATAACTATCTTGAAGTCACACATAATCAAGTATCTAAAAAACAGGCTCTGTTAGAATTGGCTAACTATTATCAAATTCCTCTCAAGGAGATTATGACCTTGGGTGACAATTATAATGATATTCCCATGATTGAAACCGCAGGTCTCGGTATTGCAATGGGAAATGCTCCTACAGATGTCAAAGACTGTGCAAATGCAGTAACATACTCTAATGAACAAAATGGAGTAAGTCAAGCTATAAAATTACATGTATTAGCAAAATAACCTCATTTTAAAATTTGAAATCAAACTCCTTTTAAGGTACAATGGTAGAAATGAATTTTTGAGAGGTTAACAATGAAAAAACTAGCAACCCTTCTTTTACTATCAACTGTAGCCCTTGCTGGATGTACTAGTATCCAACGTGGTCTCCGTGGTGATGAATATGTCGACTCCAGTATCTCAGCTGAAGAAAGCTCAAAAGCGGCTGCTCAGGCTGCCAAAGATTTGAATGACGCTTTGACCAATGAAAATGCCAACTTCCCTCAACTTTCTAAGGAAGTTGCTGAAGACGAAGCTGAGGTCATTTTACACACAAATCAAGGCGATATCCGCATCAAACTCTTTCCAAAACTAGCACCACTAGCAGTTGAAAACTTCCTCACTCACGCTAAGGAAGGCTATTATAACGGCATCACCTTCCACCGTGTCATTGATGGCTTTATGGTCCAAACTGGAGATCCTAAGGGAGATGGTACAGGCGGCCAATCTATCTGGCATGATAAGGATAAAACAAAGGACAAGGGAACTGGTTTCAAAAATGAAATCTCTCCTTACCTATACAATATCCGAGGAGCTCTTGCTATGGCTAACACTGGTCAACCAAACACCAACGGTAGCCAGTTCTTCATCAACCAAAACTCAACAGATATTTCAGCTAAACTCCCTACAAGCAAGTATCCAAAGAAAATCATCGAAGCCTATAAAGAAGGTGGAAATCCGAGTCTAGACGGCAAACACCCTGTCTTTGGTCAAGTCATCGATGGCATGGACGTTGTTGACAAGATTGCCAAAGCTGAAAAAGATGAGAAAGACAAACCGACTTCTGCTATCACCATTGATAGTATCGAAGTAGTGAAGGATTACGATTTTAAATCCTAAATAACCTAAAAAATACAGTATCCGCATTCGATACTGTATTTCTTTTTCCCTCATTTTTAAGTTAGCTTGTTAAAGTCCCAAATTTGGTCCATCCAACCTTCATAAAAGTCTGGTTCGTGGCAGACCATAAGGATAGATCCCTTGTATTCTTTAAGCGCCCGTTTGAGTTCATCCTTGGCATCTACATCCAAGTGGTTGGTCGGCTCGTCAAGTACTAAAACATTGTTTTCACGATTCATCAAGAGACAGAAACGCACCTTGGCTTGTTCTCCACCTGATAAGACTTGAATCTGACTTTCGATGTGCTTAGTCGTCAAACCACAACGAGCAAGGGCTGCCCGAACTTCTGCTTGATTAAGGGCTGGAAAGGCATTCCAGACCGCTTCTAGTGGTGTTTGACGATTGCCCCCTTCTACTTCTTGTTCAAAGTAACCAAGTTCAAGGTAGTCGCCACGTTCAACTTCCCCAGCGATTGGCGGAATAATTCCCAAGAGAGACTTCAAGAGGGTTGTTTTCCCAATACCATTTGCCCCGATAATGGCAACCTTTTGATTGCGTTCAAATGTGAGGTTTAAGGGTTTGGTAAGTGGACGGTCATAACCAATCTGCAAGTCCTTGGCTTGGAAGATAAAGCGCCCAGGCGTACGAGCTGGTTTGAAATCAAAGGACGGGTTTGGTTTCTCGCTTTGGAGTTCAATGATATCCATCTTATCGAGTTTCTTTTGACGGGACATGGCCATATTACGCGTTGCAACACGCGCTTTGTTTCGAGCCACGAAATCCTTGAGGTCTGCAATCTCTTTCTGTTGGCGTTCGTAGGCTGCCTCCAGCTGAGATTTCTTCATAGCATAAACTTCTTGAAACTGGTAGTAATCACCAGAATAACGCGTCAACTGTTGATTTTCCACATGATATACGATATTGATTACGTCATTCAGGAAAGGAATATCATGCGAAATAAGAACAAAGGCATTCTCATAGTTTTGGAGATAGCGTTTGAGCCAGTCAATATGCTCAGCATCCAGATAGTTAGTTGGCTCGTCCAGTAACAAGATATCTGGCTTTTCAAGGAGGAGTTTAGCTAAAAGCACCTTTGTTCTTTGTCCACCTGACAAGGCTGTTACGTCTGTATCCATGCCAAAGTCCATCACACCGAGGGCACGCGCTACCTCATCAATCTTGGCATCTAAAGTATAAAAATCACGACTCTCCAAACGGTCTTGGAGCTCCCCGACTTCTTCCATCAGCGCTTCGATATCTGCTCCTTCTTCTGCCATTTCCATATAGAGGTCATTGATACGAGCTTCTGCTTTAAAAAGCTCATCAAAGGCTGTCCGCAAGACATCACGCACGGTTTGGCCTTCTTTTAGCACAGCGTGCTGGTCCAGATAGCCAGCAGTCACATACTTAGACCACTCCACCTTCCCTTCATCTGGTAGCATTTTACCAGTCACGATACTCATAAAGGTTGATTTTCCTTCACCGTTGGCACCGACAAGACCGATGTGTTCTCCCTTGAGGAGACGGAAGGACACATCTTCAAAAATTGCACGGTCACCAAAACCGTGACTCAGATTTTTAACTTCTAAAATACTCATTTTAATTCCTTATCTTGTTTTTATGCAGTCCTTTATAGAGGAACCAAGCCAGATAGCCTCCCAAGGTATTGGTCCATAAATCATCAATCTCAAATACCCGATTAAAATCAAAGAAAAAGTCTAAGACTAGTTGTGTGCACTCGATTCCCAAGCTCAGTATAAAACTGAGAAGAAGAACCCTTTTAGTTTTTCTTAGAGAGGGCAAGAGATAGAGTAGTTGAAAAACCAGAGGGAAGAGCAAGAAGACATTTAAGATGTTCTGCAAAAAGATCCAAATGACTTGTCCCAAACTAGTCACTTCACCCAGATTCCAAAGGGAGTTTAAGGGAGTTAAAAGAAAAACCAGGCGTCCAAAAGTTTGAATACCTGGAGTTTCCACTCCTGTAGGAAGTTGAGGTTGGGGAGTAAAACAAAAACAGATAATGCAAAGGCTGTAAATAGCCACTCCCAATCTTAATATTAATTCTCTTTTTCTAGTCATTTTATGGATTTACCGCTGCGACTGCCTTCTGGCGGTCACGTTTCATTGTATTGGAGCGTAATTGTCCACAAGCTGCATCAATATCTGTACCATGCTCTTGACGGACAACACAGTTGACCCCTTTTTTCTTGAGGGTATCGTAGAAGGCCATCACGCGCTCTTTAGGACTACGGCTATATTGGTCATGTTCACTAACTGGATTATAAGGAATCAAGTTTACATAAGACAATTTCTTGATGTTCTTGAGCAATTCAGCCAATTCCAAGGCTTGTTCAACACCATCGTTGACTTCATTGAGCATGATGTATTCAAAGGTCACACGGCGATTGGTTGTTTCGATATAGTACTCAATAGCAGCAAAGAGCTTTTCAATCGGAAAGGCACGGTTAATCTTCATGATGCTTGAGCGCAATTCATTATTGGGTGCGTGAAGAGACACAGCCAGATTGACCTGTACGCCTTCATTAGCAAAGTCACGAATTTTATGAGCCAAACCTGAGGTAGAAACAGTGATGTGACGAGCACCGATAGCCATTCCCTTGTCATCATTGATGGTACGGACGAAATTCAAGACATTGTTGTAGTTATCAAATGGTTCACCAATTCCCATGACAACAATATGGCTGACACGCTCGTCCTGACCACGCTCATCAAAGTATTTCTGAACCAACATGATCTGCGCTACAATTTCACCGTTATTGAGGTCGCGTTGTTTCTTGATCAAGCCTGATGCACAGAAGGTACAACCAATATTACAGCCGACCTGAGTGGTCACACAGACTGACAAACCGTAGTGTTGACGCATGAGTACTGTCTCAATCAACATGCCATCTGGCAACTCAAAAAGATACTTAACAGTACCGTCAGCTGACTCTTGTACGATCCGCTGTTTCAAAGGATTTACGACAAACTGGTCATTAAGCTTGGCAATCAAATCCTTGGAAAGATTGGTCATTTCTTCAAATGACTGGACACGTTTACGGTAAAGCCATTCCCAGATTTGATCTGCTCGGAATTTCTTTTCTCCTTGTTCTAATACCCATTCTTGCATGGTTTGACGTGTTAAACTATAAATAGACGGTTTCATCTCTTCTCCTTATTCTCTAGCTATTTCTGACGAATGACAAAATGGCGCTGTCCCTTGTCCTCTTTCTGAGACTTTTGGTCCTTATGACGACGTCTATTTCGCTTATCCGTATTTGGTTTTCTCTTGTTTTGCGAAGGTTTCTTGCTTCTTCTAGAAAGGTTTTCCTCCTCCTTTTTACGCATTTTCTTGTCAAATGAAGCCCGCTTAGGTGCTTGGTTTTCTAGAACAAAATAGGCACAACCATAACTACAGTACTCCAAAAGATAGTCCTGTAAGCGACTGATTTTTTCAATTTTTTCCTCTGTTCGATCGTCTTTGTAAAAACCACGTAGGCGGAGCTGTTCATTACTCCAGTCCCCCACGACATAATCAAACTTGGTCAACACTTCTGAGAAGCGTTGATTAAAGACTGTCACATCGAAGGCATCCTTGATATTTTCAACCAAGGTAAAAGCAATCCCTTCAGTCTCAACCTTATCCCCATTCACATGAAATTCTGGGCCAGGAAACTTGTTATAGTTGTATAATTCAGGTGCAATTTCTTTACGCATAGTCTTCCTTTTCCATGATTACTTAACACTCTATTTTACCATATTTTCTACAAGTTGGCACGAATATCCTTTAAATGAAAAAAGTCTGACGATTTTGTCAGACTTCTGCTTTATAACCTTAAAAAGAGAAGATTGACTCTTCCCTCCATATTTTTTATTTAGCTGCTGCGTAAAGCTCATCTACTTTTTTCCAGTTAATCACTGAGAAGAAAGCTTTGATATAGTCAGGACGAACATTGCGGTATTTCACATAGTAAGCATGTTCCCAAACGTCCAAGCCCAAGATTGGTTTTTTACCTTCTGAGATTGGTGTGTCTTGGTTTGCTGTTGAAATCACTTCAAGCTTCCCTTCTTTGTTAACAACCAACCAAGCCCATCCAGAACCAAAGCGAGTTGTAGCTGCTGCAGTGAAGGCTGCTTGGAATTCTTCGAAAGAACCGAAAGCTTCATTGATTGCTGCTGCAAGTTCTGCTGAAGGGGCTGTTTTTTCAGGAGTCATCAATTCCCAGAAAAGAGCGTGGTTCAAGTGTCCACCACCATTGTTGATAAGCGCTTGGCGGATATCAGCTGGGATAGATTCTACATCAGCAAGCAAAACTTCAAGGTCTTCACCGATTTCAGGGTGTTTTTCAAGAGCAGCATTCGCATTGTTGACGTAGGCTTGATGGTGCTTGTCATGGTGCAAGTGCATTGTTTCAGCATCGATATATGGTTCCAAGGCGTCGTATGCGTATGGAAGGTCTGGTAAGATAATAGCCATCTGTAATACCTCTTTTTCTTTCTATATGAAAATGATAACGCAATCATCCTCTTTTTTCAAGTTTTTTGCTCAATTTGCCTCTGTCGCAATCTGCAAGAGTGCCTTTTCAAACAGGTACCCTTTTTCATAGACACCTGTCTTAATCTGGTAGTCTGTTTCAATCAAATAAGAAATCGCTCGTTTGAGAAAACCCAAGGAAATCCCTCTCGAATCTCTCAGTGCAAACTTGATTTGATAAGGATTAGGATTTCGCCCCAAATAAGTTCCCAGACTGGTTGCAATCTGCGATTCCGTCTGACCAGTCTCTGATAAAATCTTCACTTGGGTAAAGGTACGAAACTGTCCTAACATGACAGCTATGAGCTTGATTTCATCCTCCCCTTGCAAGGTCAAGTCTCTAACCAGGTCACGAGCCAGGTCAATCTTCTTAGCTAAAACAAGCTGAGTCAAATCAAAAATATTGTCCTGCAGAGTCTTTGGAATAGCCTCGACAATGTCCTTCTCCTCTATCACGCCGTCGGATTTATAAGACTGTAAAAAAAGGAGGTTTTTCTGGATTTCACTAAATTGAAAACCAGATTTGAGAAGTAGATTTTCAAAAGACTTTTCTGCAAACTGCAGACCTTGTGTCTGACTCCATTTTTGGAAATACTGGCGGAGTTCTTGTTCCTTAGGTTCAATAGCATCAAATACAGTCGCATCTCGTTTGAGCAATTTGACCAGTCGTCTTTTACTATCTAACTTTCCTTCAGCAAAAATCAACAACTTGGTTGTTGGCGAAGGGTTATCAAGGTATGCCTCAAACGACTTGAGCTCATCATCTGCTAAAAATCGTTTCTTGGCTGTTGTGATATCGACAAAATGGTCTAATATCACGATTTTCTCATCCGCAAAAAAAGGGAGACTGACCAACTCCAACTCTAAGTCTTTATAAGCTACTTCTTTCATATCAAAGTAAGCAAAGTTGAGATCAGCTGGATCATAACCAATCTGTTTCAATACTTGACTCTTCATAACTTCAAACTGACCCTGGTCTGTCCCTGTAAATAGATTCAGGCTAGATAGATTTGATAACGTCAACTTCTGACTGTCTTCAATGGCAAGCATCTTCTCTCCTTTCTTCTGATTTTTTATTAAACTTAATCAATATAGCGCAATTTCCCACGGAAATCTTCTAGGCTCTCATACCCTTTTTCCGCCATAATAGCTTTCAGTTCATTGGTAATGCGTTCAAAAGCACCAACGCCTTCCTTGTGGAGCGTCGTTCCTACTTGCACCATACTAGCACCGCAGAGGATGTGTTCAAAGGCATCACGACCCGTTAGAACACCACCCGTTCCGATGATTTGGATTTGCGGATTGAGACGTTGGTAAAAGGCGTGCACATTAGCAAGAGCGGTCGGTTTGATATACTCTCCACCAATCCCTCCAAAACCATTCTTAGGCCGAATAACGACAGATTCGTCTTCTATATAGAGGCCGTTTCCGATAGAGTTAACGCAGTTGACAAACTTGAGCGGATATTTGTTGAAAATAGCTACCGCTTGGTCAAAGTGAACAATGTCAAAATATGGTGGGAGCTTAATTCCAAGAGGTTTGGTAAAGTAGGCAAAAACTTCTGCCAAGATACGGTCTGTTGTCTCAAAATCATAAGCAATCTGAGGCTTTCCTGGAACATTTGGACAAGAGAGATTAAGCTCTGTAAGTCCTTTGAATTCACTCTCTTGAACTTTTTTCAAGATGGTATGTGTTTCTTCTGGAGACATGCCAACTAAAGATAGGAAGAAAGTACGGTTTGGCTCTTTTTCCTGCAAGTCCAAAAGATAGTCCAGATAGTAGTCTAAGCCGTTATTTGGCAAGCCCATAGAGTTGATAGAACCAAGTGGAACATCCTGATAACGTGGCTCAGGATTGCCCTGACGAAAGTCCAAGGTCGCTGTCTTCGTGACAAAAGTACCCGCTGCTGAGTTTTTGACCCCTTCAAGCTCTTCTATCGTCATACAAGCAACACCCGCTGCATTCATCAAGCAATTGTCAAACTCAAAGCCAGCTATTTGTGTTTTCGTTGATACCATGATTCTGATCCTCCAGATTCCTTTTATTTCTAATATTATACCATACTTTAAGATTTTCTCTTTGAGAAACTAATTTCTATATAAAATGTTCGGTTTTGTAAATTGAAAGAATTTTTAGAAAATTTCTGTTTTTTTCTTTACACTCAAAAAAAATTCTGCTATAATGGCTCATGTAATAAAATATAACAACAAAAGGAGAACGATATGACATCTGCTAAAGACTATATCCAAAGCGTGTTTGCAACTGTGAAAGCTCGTAATGGGCATGAGGCTGAATTTCTCCAGGCGGTTGAAGAATTCTTCAGCACTTTGGAACCTGTATTTGAAAAACATCCCGAGTATATCGAAGAAAACATCTTGGCACGTATCACTGAGCCTGAGCGCGTGATTTCTTTCCGTGTTCCTTGGGTTGACCGAGATGGAAAAGTTCAAGTCAACCGTGGCTACCGCGTTCAATTCAACTCAGCTGTTGGACCATATAAAGGCGGACTTCGTTTCCACCCAACTGTAAACCAAGGGATCTTGAAATTCCTCGGCTTCGAACAAATCTTTAAGAACGTCTTGACTGGACTTCCAATCGGTGGAGGTAAAGGGGGATCAGACTTCGATCCTAAAGGAAAGACTGACGCTGAAGTGATGCGCTTCTGCCAAAGCTTTATGACAGAATTGCAAAAATACATCGGACCATCTCTTGACGTACCTGCTGGTGATATCGGTGTTGGTGGACGTGAAATTGGTTACCTTTATGGACAATACAAACGTCTTAACCAATTTGATGCGGGTGTCTTGACTGGTAAACCTCTTGGATTTGGTGGTAGCTTGATTCGTCCAGAAGCAACTGGTTATGGTTTGGTTTACTACACTGAAGAAATGCTCAAAGCTAACGGTAACAGTTTTGCTGGTAAGAAAGTGGTTATTTCAGGTTCTGGTAACGTAGCTCAATATGCTCTTCAAAAAGCGACTGAACTTGGTGCGACTGTTATCTCTGTATCTGACTCAAACGGTTATGTCATCGATGAAAATGGTATTGACTTCGATCTTTTGGTTGATGTTAAAGAAAAACGCCGTGCTCGTTTGACTGAGTATGCAGCTGAGAAAGCAACTGCTACTTACCATGAAGGTTCTGTATGGACTTACGCTGGAAACTACGACATCGCTCTTCCATGTGCGACTCAAAACGAAATCAACGGTGAAGCAGCTAAACGTTTGGTTGCTCAAGGAGTTATCTGCGTATCTGAAGGTGCTAACATGCCTAGTGACCTTGACGCGATTAAAGTCTACAAAGAAAACGGAATCCTTTACGGACCTGCCAAAGCTGCTAACGCTGGTGGTGTAGCTGTATCAGCGCTTGAAATGAGCCAAAACAGCCTTCGCCTCTCATGGACACGTGAAGAAGTTGATGGACGCCTCAAAGACATCATGACCAACATCTTCAACACAGCTAAAACAACTTCTGAAACATACGGTCTTGGTACTGACTACCTTGCAGGAGCAAATATCGCTGCCTTCGAAAACGTAGCAAACGCTATGATTGCACAAGGTATTGTTTAAAATTCATTTGCTCAATCCTCAATCGTTATGATTGGGGATTTTTATGTTGGCTTCAAAAAAGCTCACCATTTAAAATAGTAAACTTAAAATCAAGATTTATTTTACCTCTACTAAGGCAAAAGACAGGCATTCAACTATTTCATTTACTGCTTCATCTATGTCTAGGTCCTCATTATCATTCAACATCATTGGAAGAGCATAAGAAAGACTCAAAGCTAGAATATAACGAACGATTCTTTCATTTGACCAATCTCGGATAACACCATTTTCTTTAAACTGATTCAGAACTGGACTAATTGGCTTAATGATAGAGCGAACAATAACATTCCCTAACTGGTCAGAAATAGTTTTATCAATAAAAGAACGACTCAAGAGAATTTTAACTTGCATTTGATTCTCCTGAATGAAAACTAGTCTATCTCGAACAATACTTCTTAAAAATAGTGGAAAAGACTCTTGGTTTGCTGTAAATTTCTTCTCAGAAAAATCAGCAATTACATCTGGAATAACCTGTTCGAGAAAAGTTGACAGAATAGCCTCTAAGATGCCTTCCTTGGTCTTAAAGTAACTAAAAACGGTCCCTTCTGAAACTCCAGCCTCCTTAGCAATAAGGCTGGCTGTTGTATTTTCAAAGCCAATTTCTGAAAATAGCTTTAGACTTGATAATAATACTTGACGTTGTTTTAAACTCAAGTTGCTATTTTCTAATGTCTGAGCATACTTTTGTTCTAAACTATCCATTGCTGACACCTATCTGCTACTCTCTTACTTTTACAACCTTCTTACCTCGAGTGTGTCCCGACTTCAGACTACGATATGCCTCTCTAACAGACTTTAGAGAAAAATCATAAACCTGATCAATATTCAGCCGAACCTTCCCATCTGAGACCATTTCCGCTAGAACTCTAAAATCATCATATGTGGAATGTCTCGGACCCGTGAACTGAGCTCCTCTTATAATAACATATGGTGAAGGTACTAGCGTTCCAATAGCCGTGCCCTTCAATCCCAAACTGAAAGCCAATTTAACATAATCACTTCCATAGCAATCCAAGAATTTTGTAATTGGCTTTGCACTTGCTGATAGAAGAGCATTCTGGATGTTCTCTTCGTAGGCTACCGGTATAGCACCTAAAGACTTCAGATAATCTGAATTCTTCTTACTTGCAATTCCGATAACTGTTGCACCCTTAGCAACTGCATACTGTACTGCAATACTTCCAATACCACCTGCCGCTGCTGAAATCACTACAATATCTTTAGAGTTTAGCTCAATCTTTCTAAAAGCACCTCCCACTGTTAGAGAGGCTACACCCATAGTAGCTGCATGGTTCATATCAATCATATCTGGTTTCGATACGATTTCCGATTCATTGACACAAATTTCTGTTGCCAAAGCTCCCCTCTTGGTTCCCAATCCAGGGTCACTGATCATTGTTCCAAAAACCTTATCCCCTACTGCAAATCTATTTACTCTTTCACCAATTTCTATAATAACTCCAGCAAAATCCCGACCAACACCTCTTGGAAAAAGAGATGATTTTGACTCAAACCAACGACTTGGCTTCCTTAGTTTTGTCATAAAAGATAGAAATCGGAGTGGCTTTGCACCTTCAAAAGTCTTATAATCAATAGGATTTAAACCAACAGCATGAACTTCTATCCTAACTTGATTCACTTTCAAAGCGTCAGATTTAATGTTCACTAAATCTAACACTTCTTCATCACCGAAACGACTATATTGTATTGCTTGAACAACCATTGTATGAACTCCTTTACACATCTACAAAATTGAGTGAGCACTCAATCATTTTTCTTGATTATACACTTATTCTTCATAGATTTCAACTATACTGTTTCCAAAACTTCTAACTAAGTGAGCTGTTCATGATAAAAATAGATCTATTTTTATCATGAAAGATTATCAAACTATAACTCAAAGAAATCCGACTGCTTATAAAAGCAGCCGGATTTTTATATATCTAACTTTTCAAAAAATTTGCCTGTTGACTGCTTTTCTTTTAGCTTCTCAAGCAGCTCATTTTCCAGAAAAGGACTTAGTTCGTCAAAATCTTGACAAACCTTAAAGACAATCTCTCTGTCCAACTGACCATAAACTAATTCGTAATAGTCCTTATGATGTTGCCAATTCTGGTCATAATTGATATCTGTTCGTTGATAGTAAACAATATTTTGCTTCGGTGTCAGGTAAATCTTCTGCGTCAGAATGCTTTTCTGATCTTTGGACAATTTACTGCGACTAAAAATCTTAACACCTTGAAAAATCTTGCACTCATGGATACCTTGATTTGTGACTTTTAATTCAACTCTTTTATAGTGCATATAGCCACCTCCAAAAACTACTTTCATTATATCAAGTTTTGGCAGATTTGCAAGCAAAAGTGTCATTTCCAAAAGTCTTTTGTCGCTGCTAAAATCTCTTCTGTCGGTGTTACTGTAGCCTCAATAATGCTCTTACCAGTCTTTTTCAGATAAGCTTGTATCAGATGATAGCCATAGGCATAGCCTGCAGCATAGGGCATACCGACTGGTATCTGACCCTGTATCTCAGCTATTTCATCACCGTAAAGATAAGGAGCCATTTCCGCCATCCCTGTTAGCTGAAGCCGACTTGAGATGATGGGCTTAATCTCTTCTAACTGCTCTGGACTGATTGAAGTAACCCAAGGCCCAATGAGATCTTTGCCATAGAGCTCAGCTGCAAAAGACTCTGCCAAGCCTTCACTGACTACCCAGTCTGCTAATGTCGTCTGCTGGTTCCATTTGATAAATTGGAAGCGGACATTATGATTGCACTCGTGGGCCAGTGCCGCTTGCACACGTGGCAAAGTATAGTCATTCGGTAGCAGACTAAGCATGAGGTAACCTGGAATTCCACCATCTCCGCTATAACCCTTATTGAGCTGTAACATGGCCTTTTCAGGGTTGCCCAATAAAATAGTAAAATGGTAATCCTCAACCTCTAAATCATAGCCAGCTTGCTTAAAAAGACCGATACTCCTCTTGATTGTTTCCTGGCAGTCCTGCCAGAGTTGATCAGAGCTCAGAGCGTCGATAGCTGGTCTATCCTTTTCTGAGAGAGTTGCGGGCAACTGATTCATAAAGCCAAGCAGGAACAAGGCATCAAATCCTCCAGGATACTTCGCTTTCAGAGGAATGTGTTGCGTTTGATATTTTGTTGCAAAAGGTGCTAATATTTTGGCTCGAAAACAACCTTCTCTCTTTTCTAAGGGTAGCTCTAACATCTCTTGATAAACTTTATCTGAACGAATCATATTGATTTTCATAGTAATCTCCTTTCTTATCTACTATTAGTATAATCCCTTACCCAAGGTCAGGGTCAAGACTAAATTTAAATATCTTTTAAAATTTTATTGAAATTACCTCAAACCGTTCGAGAATTACCTTCAATAAAGTGCTTTAATACTGAGATTATAATATCCGGAGTATAAACAAATTAAAAACTTACTTTTCTACTGTTAATAGGAATGATGATACTAGAAAGAAAATAAATCCTGAAGAGTAAAAACTTGGATCATTTTTTATGGAAAGCCTATTATTCAAAAGTTGTTTGTCTCCTAGATAAACTATATAATAGTTTGCCCCTTTTTTGCCCCCTCGCGAACAAAAAGAAAAACCGCTACTCCCAAGAATAGCGGTTTAATCATGTTTTTAAGCTACTAATGTAGTTGCTCTATTATTTAAGAGTAACTGAAGCTCCAGCTTCTTCCAATTTAGCTTTGATTTCTTCAGCCTCTGCAGTTGGAACGCCTTCTTTGATAACACCTGGTGCACCATCAACAAGTTCTTTAGCTTCTTTAAGTCCAAGACCAGTGATTTCACGTACAGCTTTGATAACGCCAACTTTTTTGTCACCAGCAGCTGTCAATTCAACGTCAAATGAGTCTTTAGCAGCACCAGCGTCAGCAGCACCAGCTGCAGCTACAGCTACAGGAGCAGCTGCAGTTACACCAAATTCTTCTTCGATAGCTTTTACAAGGTCGTTCAATTCAAGGATTGAAGCTTCTTTAATTTCAGCAATAATGTTCTCAATGTTCAATGCCATTGTTATTTCCTCCAAATAAGTTTTAAATTTTATAATAGTTTTTTTCGTAGCTAGGCTACACTGCGTAGCTTAAGATTAAGCTGCGTCTTCTTTGCTTTCTGCAACCGCTTTGACTGCAAAAGCAACGTTGCGCACTGGTGCTTGAAGTACAGAAAGGAGCATAGAAAGAAGTCCTTCGCGGTTTGGAAGAGTTGCAAGAGCAACGATTTCTTCTTTAGATGCGACAGCGCCTTCGATTGCACCACCTTTGATTTCAAGTGCTTCAGCGTTTTTAGCAAAATCGTTCAAGATTTTCGCTGGTGCGATAACATCTTCGTTAGAAAATGCTACTGCAGATGGTCCAACAAATACTGATGCAAGTTCTTCAAGACCAGCTTTTTCAGCTGCACGACGCAAGATTGAGTTTTTAATAACTTTATACTCAACTTCGCTTCCACGAAGCTCACGACGAAGAACTGTATCTTGATCAACTGTCAAACCACGAGCGTCTACAACGACGATAGATGCAGCAGCTTTCATTTTTTCAGCTACCACGTCAACTAGTTCCGCTTTTTTAGCAATAATTGCTTCACTCATTAGTGTGTTCACCTCCGTAATTATTTTGCTTGGGGAATTTTTTCAAAAGAAAAACGCGCCCAAACCTAGACACGAAAGTACAATACGCTTCTTTTTACATGATACGTTTTGTCCTCGGTAGGATCTTTACGAGTCGAGCTCCCCTACTGTCTTAGGCAGTTTTTTCAAACCGTATATAAGTATAGCATAGACAAAAAAAGAATGCAAGATTTTTGCAAACTTTTTTAAAATTTTTTTAAATTTCTACTGTCAAAACTTTGCCTTGCTTGACAACCTGCTCTCCTGCAATATAGACATCATCAACATCACTGGATTTAACTGCGTATACGAGGTGAGAAAGCATATTTTCCTGAGGTTGAAGATGGATTTTTCCCTTAGGTTGAATAATCAGAAAATCTGCCTGCTTGCCGACTTCTAGACTTCCTATCTGCTTTTCCATTCCTAGAACCTTAGCCCCTTCGATTGTCAGTGCCTTAAGGGCTGTCTCGATTGGAAACTGGCTGGCATCTCCACTCTTCATTTTCTGTAAGAGAGCTGCGGTCCGTCCTTCCTCAAACATATCTAGATTATTATTGGAAGCAACCGAGTCAGTCGCAATTCCCACTGCTACTCCTGCTTTTTGGAGTTGGATGATTGGAGCGATTCCTGAGGCCAGTTTTAGATTACTGATAGGATTGTGGGCGATAGCCACATGAGAAGTTGCCAAGCGTTCAATTTCTCTCTCGTTTAGTTCAACCCCGTGAGCAAAGACAGACGGATGATCTAAGTAACCTAGTTCTTCTAGAAAGGCGAGGGGGCGTTTACCGTATCGTTTGAGGATAATTCCTGATTCCTCCTTGGTCTCCGCTACATGGATATGGATAGGAATATTCAGCTCTTTTGCCATGTCTAAACTCGCTTGCAGCAAGTCTTGATTACAACTGTATGGAGAATGGGGTGCTACCATAACCTTGAAATTTGGATTTTTATATTCTAAGATTTCTTCTATAATGGATCGTGTTCTGCTTATAGTCTCAGCAGTCGTTTCTGTCTCTGAAGAAAAGAGGGTCGGTGAGAAATAACAACGCATCTTAGATGCCTTGACTGCCTGATAAATTCTTTCAATATCCACACCATTGGGATTATACATATCATTGAAGGTTGTTGTTCCTGACTGGAGCATCTCTGTCAGAGCCTCTTTGACCGCCTTGGTAGTCATGTCAGGAGTAAAGCCTGCTTCTGCTGGCCAGATATAGTCATTGAGCCATTCATGGAGATTGCTATCATCTCTGATCCCTCTCAAGCCTGTCATAGCTGAATGGGTGTGACAATTGACCAAACCAGGCATCATCCAGGCTCCCTGATAGTCTATAATCTGCTCAGCTTGATCTAGAATCTCTTGCTTCTCTTGACCAACATAGAAGATTTGAGAATTCTTAACAGCCAAGATACCATCCAGATGCACATGGAAATCTTGGTCACAAGTCACGATATTTACATGCTGATAGACTTTCATTATTTTTCTCCTTCTAAGGCCTTGATTTTTTCTAGCTATTGTAACAAAAAAGTCACCCGAAGGCAACTTTTAGTGTCATTAATATTTTAAAATGGATAGGAATGACTTATTCAGAGCTAAATGCTGCCGCTTTTTGCATTTGGTAGTACTTGCCCTTTCGGGCCATGAGATCCTGATGATTGCCATGCTCCACGATATCACCATCCACCAAGACTAGAATCAGATCCGCATCCTGAATGGTAGACAAGCGGTGGGCAATGATAAAGCTTGTTCGCCCCTTCATGAGTTTGGCAAAGGCATCCTGTACCAGCACTTCTGTCCGCGTATCGATAGAGGAAGTCGCCTCGTCTAGGATGAGAATCTTGGGAATAGCTAGAAAAACACGCGCGATGGTCAAAAGCTGAGCCTGACCGACAGAGAGAGATTCACCTGCATTTTCCAACTTGGTATCGTATCCCTGTGGCAACTGTTGGATGAAAAAGTCGGCATTGGCTGCTTTTGCAGCAGCAATCACCTGCTCTCGACTGGCATCCGGTTTGCCAAAGGCAATATTGTCATGAATGGTCCCTTGCTTAAGCCAGGTTTCCTGTAGCACCATGCCAAACTGCTGTCTCAATGACGCTCGGGTATAGTCGTAAATGGAACGACCGTCTAGCAAGATATCTCCCGAGTGAATAGGATAAAAACGCATGAGGAGATTGATAAGAGTTGACTTACCAGCACCTGTCGGACCAACGATGGCCACCTTGCTACCAGCTGGGATATCGATAGACAAATCCTTAATCAAGATCCTTTCAGGATTGTATCCAAAAGAAACATGCTTAAAGGAAATGGCTCCCTTCACTTGGTCACTGGTCAAGACTTCCTTACCTGTTTCAGCCACCTCAGGACTTTCTAAGACAGCATAGACGCGCTCTGCACAAGCGAGAGCACTTTGCAACTCGGCTAGAACTGAAGAAATATCATTAAAGGGCTTAGTGTACTGTTGGACATAGTTCAAAAAAGTCACTAAACGCCCAATGGTCAAGGTGGACCCCATCATGATACGATAGGCTCCCACTCCAGCTAGAAGGGCATAAATGAGCGCATTGACAAAGCGAGTCGAAGGATTGACCGTTGAAGAATAAAAGATGGCTGACTGAGAATAGCCTGCATAGTTGGCATTCGCCTCGTGCAGTCTTTGGATAAACTCTGTCTGAGCATTGAAGGACTGGATAATAGTTTGCTGGCTAAGAGACTCTTCAATCAACTGAGTCTGAATCCCCCTGGTCTCTGTTTGCTTCTGAAAGAGATGATAAGAGCGTTTGGCAATAAAGCGTGAAATCACCATGGATAGGGGCGTCAACAGCAAGACCAAGAGGGTCATGAGGAGATGAATTTGGAGCATGGCTAAAATACTAACCAAAATCATCAAGACGCCAATGAAAAATTGGTTAAAAATCATGGTCAAACCAGCTGCCAACTGTTCGATGTCTGTGGTCACACGACTGACCATCTCTCCACTGCCCTGCCGATCCACAAAAGCAATCGGTAAACGATGGAGCTTATGAATGATTCGCTCTCGCAAGTCTTTGGTATAAGAGAAGATTAGACGATTATAAAGGAGAGGATTAGCCCATTGTACCAGAGTATTTCCTATGACTACCAAGATCATCTGGATGAAAATTTGCCAAAAAACTGGTGAAGAACCAGCCACAAGGACCTGGTCAATGACCTGCCCAATCAGAATAGGTAAGTAAATTGATAAGCCAACTTGGGCAATAGTTCCTAGAAAGGCTAGGAAAAGGAGGAAGGGATGGCTTGCTAAATCCTTAGCCAAACGTTTGAGCGTCTGGTTTGCAGTTTGTCGTTTCATGCTAGTCCTCCTTTCCATGTTGGGATGCATTGATTTCGCGATAGACTTGGCTAGTCTTCATCAATTCCTCGTGCTTGCCAACAGCTAGTAACTCACCTTTTTCCAAGAGGAGAATCTGGTCTGCCATCTGTAAAGTTGAGGTTCGTTGAGAAATCAAGATTAAGCTTGTATTTGGCAAATTTTCTCGGATAGCTTTCAAAAGCTTGGACTCGGTAATGGTGTCGAGGGCCGAGGTCGCATCATCTAGGATGAGAAATGGAGCTTGGCGCAAGACTGCACGTGCAATAGACAGCCTTTGTTTTTGTCCGCCTGAGAAATTTCGCCCTCCTCCCTCAACTAGGGCGTCTAAGAGTCCTTCCTTTTCACTGACAAAATCCTTAGCTTGCGCGATTTCCAAGGCCTGCCAGAGTTCTTGGTCAGACACCTCTCGATTAAAACCCAGAGTCAAGTTGGAACGAATAGTTCCCTTAAAGAGTTCGACCTTTTGGGGCACGTAGGCAATCCATGACCGCCATTCCTCCAAATTACGAGGACTAGATCCATCTCGATAAAGGGAAATGCTTCCTCTATCTGTTGGATAAAGACCAAGTAAGACTTGCACCAAGCTTGACTTACCCGAACCCGTTCCCCCAATGATACCAAGGGTTTCCCCTTGAGTCATATCAAAGGAAATATCTCTTAGAGAAGGCTGGGCTGCATCAGGATAGGTAAAGGTCAGTTCTTGAACTTGTAAAACCTGATTGCTGGTAACTTGTTTTTGTTCTAACTCTGAATGGATGTGTTCTGGAGCTTGAGCAAAGACTTCCTCGATTCGCTTAGCTGAGATATAGGACTGATTGAGAGAATTGATCAACATAGCTAGCTTGACCAATTCCACCAAGATCTGCAAGAGATAGTTGATAAGGGCAATGAGAGCACCTTGGCTGAGTAAACCTCCTTGAATCGAAATATAGCCCTGCCAGATGATGACGAGGAGAGTTCCATTCACAATCAGATAGGTCAGAGGTGTTAATAAACTAGACCAGAAACCTGTTTTCTCTTGTAATCTAGCATAAACTTGGTTAAGGGTTTGAAAAATCTGTAATTCACGTTTTTCTTGTCCAAAGGCACGAATAACTCGCATCCCTTGTAATTGCTGGCGCGTTTCTTGAACCAGTTGGTCTGTTTTCTTTCTGAGATCACTGTAGAGAGGATTGACCAGTCTAGAGAGTCCTACAATGACAAGAGTCAAAATGAAAACCATGACCAAGAACCAGAAAGTCAGTTCAGCTGAGATGCGATAGGCCATAAAAATAGCACCAAAAACGATAATGGGAGCTCGCAAAAAGAGGCGCAGGAATTGATTGATCCCAGTCTGAATCTGGTAGGTATCCGAAGTCAAGCGAGTCACCAAGCTAGAAGTTGTCAAACGGTCTCTGCTGTCCTTGGGTAAAGAAAGAATATGACGATAAAGATCGTCTGTCAATTCTTTGGCAAAACCTACCGCTGCCTTTGCTGAATAAAATTGAGCAATCAAGGCTACTAAAACGCCAATCACTGCAAAGATAAGGAGCAGGCCAATCTGCATCCAGAGATGCCCTTGATCTCTCTGGGGCAAGGACTGGTCAACAATCCCAGCAATCCCCATGGGAACCAAGAGCTCAAAAACAGCTTCAAGTAGCTTGAACAAGGGTGCTAAAATGGATTCCTTGATATAGGATTTGAAGTAAGATAGTAAATGTTTCATAAATCCCTTCTATTCATATTCTGGAAATGAAGAAAGTGGGAAGCGCCCACCCTCTCAGTTTTATACTCAATGAAAATCAAAGAGCAAACTAGGAAGCTAGCCGCAGGTTGCTCAAAGCAACGCTTTGAGGTTGTAGATAAAACTGACGAAGTCAGTCACATATATAATCCAAGCTGACGCTGACGTAGTTTGAAGAGATTTTTGAAGAGTATTATTTGTTTAAGTAAGGTAGTAGATAGCCGTATCCTGCTTCTTCCATCACATCCTTGGCTACAAAACGCAAGGAAGCAGAATTGATACAATAACGGAGACCCCCTGACTCCTGTGGTCCATCTGTGAAAACATGACCCAAGTGGGCATTACCTGAACGAGAACGAACCTCGATTCGCTCCATCCCATGGCTCAAGTCCTTGTAATAATGAATCAATTCCTTGGAAATCGGACGACTAAAGCTCGGCCAACCACAACCTGAAGCGAACTTATCCTTGGCGAAAAAGAGTGGCTCACCAGTCGTGATGTCTACATAAATCCCTTCTTCAAAGGTTTTATCATAGGCATTGGTAAATGGAGCCTCTGTAGCAGCTTCTTGGGTGACACGGTAAGACTCTTCAGTTAAGTTTTCCTTTAACACCTCTTGACTAGGCTTTTCATAGTTGGCTGCGTCAATCAATGGCTTTTCAGCATCGGTCACATTGATATGACAGTAACCCGAAGGATTCTTCTTAAGATAGTCTTGGTGGTAGTCTTCCGCCAGAATGTAGTGGCGAAGTTTCTCCACTTCCACTGCAATCTTTCGACCAAGCATGCGCTCCTGCTCCTGCACCACTGTGTAGATAGCTGGCAAGTCTGCTTCATCCTGATAATAGATCCCAGTTCGATATTGGCGACCACGGTCATTCCCTTGCTGGTTGATAGATAAGGGATCAATGACACGGAAATAATAGAGTAAAATCTCTCTGAGTGACACTACCTTCTCATCGTAAATCACTTGAACCGTTTCTGCGTGATCTGTTTCCTTGAGCAGCTGGTAATTAGTCGTTTCGACCTGCCCATTGGCGTAGCCAACACTGGTTGCTAGCACTCCAGAAATTCGGGAAAAATACTCCTCTAAACCCCAAAAACAACCACCTGCTAGATAAATTTCTGCCATCTTCGTTTCTCCTTTATCAAGTTTGTAACTAGACTTCTTTTCAAAAAAAGGATAGGAAACCCTCGAATCGAGTGTTTCCCCATCCTATCATCTATTCTTTATTTTGCTTCTACACGAACACCTTGGGTATCCACCTTCAAATCATGAAGTTTGCCTTTGAAAGACTGCTTTTGCAATTCAGCCTTAATCTTGGGCATCTTGTCATGAGAAGCCAGAACCATAACTGTCGGACCAGCTCCAGAAAGATAGGTTGCATAGGCACCATTCTCTTTGGCTACTTGCTTAATCGTCGTAAATTCACGAACCAGACTTTGACGATAGCGCTCGTGGAAGAGGTCTCCCTCAATCGCCTGACCAGCAGTCACCATGTCTCCTGCCAACAAGGCTGCAACTGCAACATTGGCAATCGAACTTGCCGCAACAGCTTCCTTGTAGGACAACTTTTTAGGCAAGACACCGCGGCTGTCTCTGGTACGCAATTCATAGTTTGGGATGTAGGCTAGAAAATCACACTTTGGGAAGTCTGCCACAATGGCTGAAACTTCTCCGTCAACAGAGCTCGCAACAACAAGATTTCCATAGATAGCTGGAGCCACATTGTCAGGATGCCCTTCAATCTTGGTCGCCAGCTGCAATTTTTCATTGTCTGACAAGTTGAGCTTGCCCAATTGATTAGCTAGTTCAATCCCAGCAACAATAACCGAGCTGGAAGAACCCAAACCACGTGCCAAGGGAACATCACTGGTCATTTTCAAACGTCTTGGTTGCAAGTCAGGTGCAATTTGTAAAGCAATCTTGAGTAAAAGGTTGCGCTCATCGTGTGGAATCCATTTGCCAATCTGATGTTCAATCAACCACTCATCCCGCTCTTCACAGACCTCAATTTGAAGATACTTGGTAACAGCTACACCGACCGAGTCAAAACCTGGACCGATATTGGCACTGGTTGCAGGTACAATAATCTTCATCTTATTCTCCTAGCACCTTGAAGGTATTCAAGAGGTCAAATTCTGATACCTTGGTCAAGTCAGCTGAAACCTTTTCAAGCTGCGCTTTATTGATCTTATGTGTAATGATGACCACACGCGCTTTGTCACCCTTTTTGCCATCTTGGAGGATTTGCTTGAAGGAAATCTCTTGGGCATTGAAGATTTCAGCCAACTTCAAGACCTGACCTTTTGAGTCTGGAGCCAAGATTGAGAAGTAATAATTGGCTTTGACATCTTCAGGATTAGCCAAGACAAGTTCACGGCTATATTCGTTGAAGTCTTTACCAATGGTACCATCATTCAAGCGACGAACGATACGGACAATATCTGCTACAACACTTGTTGCAGTTGGTTTTTGACCAGCACCTGGTCCGTAGTACATCGATTCACCGATACCGATGGATTCAACAAAGACAGCGTTCATCACGCCATTCACACTAGCAAGTGGGTGTGCTTTAGGTAGGAAGGTTGGGGTCACTTCTGCGGCAATACCTGAAGGAGTTTCTTCGATAGAACCAACCAATTTCACTACATAACCAAGCTCTTGAGCTACAGCCACATCCTCAGGTGTGATGTTGCGGATTCCCTTGTGAGCTACATCGGCAAAGGCAACCTTCATCCCAAAGGCAAACTGGCTCAAAATGACCATCTTGTAGGCAGCATCAATCCCATCTACGTCATTTGTCGGGTCGCTTTCTGCGAACCCAAGGCGTTGTGCTTCAGCAAGAGCATCTTCGTAGGACCAGCCTTCTTCGACCATCTTGGTCATCATGAAGTTAGAAGTCCCGTTAACCACGCCAAGGACACGAGTGATTTTGTCAGAAACCAGCGAATTTGCCAACGTACGAAGAATTGGAATCCCACCAGCTACTGCTGCTTCGTAGTAGAGTGCCACATTGTGCTCTTTTGCGATTTCTAGCAATTCTGCGCCATGGACAGCCAAAAGGTCCTTGTTGGCAGTAACAACGTGTTTCCCAACTTCTAAGGCACGAGTGATAAAGGTTTTAGCTGGTTCGATACGCCCCATCAATTCCACTACGATAATAATGTCCTTGTCTGCTAAAATATCATCTACATTGGTTACAAAGTTAAAGTCATTTCCTGCTGCAAGCAAGCGGTTCTTTTCATCTTCATCCTTGACCAATACCTTGGCTACTTCAATCTCTGAATGAGCTGACTGGATAATTTTTTCTCCATTTTCCTTTAGGAGGAAAGGTACGCCACTTGCAACGGTACCAAATCCAAGTAAAGCAATTTTAACTGTCATGTTTGTCTCCTAGAAATTTTCTGATATAGCCATTATAACAGAATTTTGTGAAAATTCCTATCCAAGAAAACCACTATTTATAGATAGAAAAGAAAAGAAAAGAAAAGAAAAGAAAAGAAAAAAACGAATCATCTGATTCGCCTTTTCTGATAAGTAAAAATTGATTTCTAAAAACTATGAATTAATTTTTTGAAGACCGAACACAGCGTCGTGATTGATCAAGATGTGACCATACTCTTGTAAAACCGAACGACTGATATCACTGTCGTCAGCAAATTCACGCATACGAGCCAAGAGCCAGGCTGGATATGGACTAGGATGATTCTCCACATCAACTAAGATTGTCAAATAATAGTGGTCATTCATCTTATAGAGTTCAGATGTTTCCAACTGGAAGTTAACAGTCTTTGCAAAAGCAACTAGGTCAGCAAGATTTGCGAAACGCAAGATATAGTAGATATAAGGTTCCTTCTTGCTCTCAGTCTCCTTGTTCGCTTGCTCTTGCTCTTCTTCCTTTGCTTCGACCTGCTCTAGAGATTGGATGGCCTCAATATCGTCCTTGGTCTTATCTGCAATGCTCTTTTCCAAGGTTTTGAGAAATTCATCCGGCGACATTTGGGCTAATTCTTCCATGTCTGGTAAGTCCGCCAAATCTTCAAAATCCAGATTCTGGTCAATCTTGGACTTGGTCACAAAGACGTCGACCTTATCAGGTTTTGGCGTCACGCGGAAACTCAGCATGCCACTATCCAGGAAATTGTCAGGCATATCCAATTCATCTAAAATAGCATAGAAAAACTCTTCGGTTTTTTCCTGAGGAACGAGAAAGTCTGCAATCTCCATTCCTCGGTCCATCAAATCATCTAAAGTCATTGTGATTTTCAGTGTTGTATCACTAATTTGTTTCATCTTCATATCTAGTAACCTCATACTTTCAGTCTATCTATTATACTAGATTTTTACGATTTTATCAAAAGAATGAAGCGAGAATATGATATAATACTAGATATGATTTTAGATTTAAGAAAGAAAGTTCAATGAAAAATATAAAAGTAAATGCCTTGGCCAGCTTGCTGGTCAATATTCTCAATATCGTTTTTCCTCTGATAACCAACCCTTATCTGACGCGGATTCTCAGCAAATCCAATTACGGTTATTTCAATACGGCCAATACCTGGGCTAGCTTTGTTATTCCACTAGCTGCCTTTGGGATATACAACTACGGGATTCGAGCTATCAGTAAGGTCAAGGATGACAAGAATAAAATCAACTACGTCTTTTCTAAGTTGTTTTATATCTCGGTTTTTACCTCTCTCCTGACCACTGGTATCTACTTCCTCATTATCTTCTTTGACACCAGCATTGAGAACCTGAAAGTCCTCTACTACATCCTAGGGGCCCAAGCACTCTTCCAATTTCTCAATATCGAATGGATGAACGAGGCTTATGAAAACTATGCCTTCATCCTCTACAAAACGTTAATTATTCGAATTACCATGCTGGTCGCTATCTTCGCCTTCGTTAAAACGGCAGATGATATCGTTCCTTATGCTATCGTTATGACAGCGACCACTATCCTCAACTACCTGCTTAGTTTTCTTTGGATTAAGAGAGAAGTTTCTTTTGTTAAAATTGGATTCGTCGAATTAGCTAAAGCTTCTAAACCGCTCTTCACTATGCTTCTCTTAGCAAACGCTAATATGCTTTATACCTTGCTAGATAGAATGTTTATCACCAAGGGACCGGATGAAAACTATATTTCCTATTATACAATTGCCTATAGTATCGTCATGCTAATTGCCAGTGTCTTGAGTGGAGCTATCAACGTAAGTATTCCGCGCCTTGGCTACTATCTCGGTAAAAAGGATTACAAGTCCTACAATTATCTCGTGAATCAAGCGGCATCCTTATTCTATTTCCTTATGGTTCCAACTAGTATCGGGATTATGATATTGGGACGGTACGCAACTGTTATTTATTCTTCTGAAAAGTATCTTGAAGCAGGTATCGTAACCAGCGTCTTCGCTTTTCGTACCATCATCTGGGCTATTGAATTGATTCTTGGTAAACAGATTATTTTTATCAACGACCATGAAAATCGCTTAACTGCCTTTTACTTCCTCGGTGGTGGCGCCAATATACTATTAAATAGCATCTTGTATTTCAATAATATTTTTGCACCTGAGTATTACATCGCTACGACCATTATCGCAGAAACTATCGTAGTTTTACTTGAAATTCATTTTATCAAGAAACATCAACTGATTAGTTTAAAAGAAATTTTTATAACCTTAACACGTTATAGCCTCATATCCCTTGGTTTTATCCCAATCTTCTATATTTTTAAAATGATTTTCCAAATCAATTCCTACACAGTAAACTTCAATATGATTCTCATGGTTCTTTCCACCGTAGCAACTTGTGGTATCTATTATCTCTTGGCCCTCTTTATCGCCAAAGACAAAACACTCCACTATGCACTGAACCTTGTACTTGCTAAATTAAAACGAAATTAAAAAATCCCCTACTGATAAATTAGTTGCCAGTAGGGGATTTCTTCTTTATTCTTTTTCCTTCTTTTCAGAAGCGTTGGCTTCTAGGTTTGAATCTTGTTTAGGTTGTTCAACAATAGAGGAATTAGATTCTTGTTTCTGTTCTGGCTTAACTGCCTCAATATTTACAGCAGCAACAGCCTGTTTCCAGATACCTTCTTCGTTTACTTTATAACCATCAGGTGTTGTTGCGTTCTTCAATAAATAACCATCAGCTTGGAAATAGTACCAATTACCATCAAGCTGTTTCCAACCCGTTTGCATAGCTCCTGATTCATCAAAGTAATAATGATCACCATTTACTTTATGAAGACCAACCAACATGATACCATCTTCAGGATTTAGATAATACCAAACGCCTTTGTCTTTTATCCAACCAGTTTTCATGGCTCCATTTGATTCAAAGTAACGGTAATGATTATCAAACCATTTCCAGCCAGTTTGCATGGCACCAGATTTGCTAAAGTAATATTGCTTACCATCTACTTGATGGAGGCCGATTAACATAATTCCTTCTTTACCTTCAAGATAATACCAGGCATCACCATCTTTCAACCAACCAGTTTTCATAACTCCAGAACTTGCAAAATAGTTCCAGTGACCATCAACAAAGGCCCAGCCTGTTTGCATGGCACCACTGGCATTCAAATAGTAACGGACACCATTGATATCTTGGCTTCCAGTTAACATGATGCCATCTTTATCCAAATAATACCATGTTTCCTGATCCTTGACCCAACCAGTTTTCATAGCTCCAGAACTTGCAAAATAGTTCCAGTGACCATCAACAAAGGCCCAGCCTGTTTGCATGGCACCACTGGTATTCAAATAGTAACGGACACCATTGATATCTTGGCTTCCAGTTAACATGATGCCATCTTTATCCAAATAATACCATGTTTCCTGATCCTTGGCCCAGCCGGTTTTCATAGCTCCAGAACTTGCAAAATAGTTCCAGTGACCATCAACAAAGGCCCAGCCTGTTTGCATGACACCTTCTTGATTAAAGTAGTACGTGCTTCCATTAATATTCTTTTTACCGACAGTCTTTAGCCCATCCTCATCATAGAAATACCAATCTGAATCAATCTTTTGCCAAGTTGAAGGCTTACCTGCTGCTTGGAGTGCACCACTTTCGCTAAAGAACATCTTCTTGCCATTATAGACTTGATGTCCTGTTAGCATCTTCCCATCTGCCGCAAAGAGATACTTTTTCCCTCCAATTTCAGAGAGCTCGCTAAATCGTCTAGCACCATTTGATTGGATATAATACCAAGAGTCATCTAGTTTGAACCAACCACCAGTTTGCATTTTACCATTTTGGTTCAGATAGTAATCATTCCCTTTGGCATTTTCTCCCCAGTCGTCGTTAAGATGAAGCCAGCGACCTGCTTGCATTTGTCCTTTTCCGTTAAAGAAGTAAGTGGCTCCGCCAATCTCTCTCCAGCCGATAGCCATTTCTCCGTCAGTCAAACGATATTTCCAATAACCATCTTCTTGATACCATTTTTCGTCAACTACAGGGATATCAGGGAAGGTATTTGAAACATTAGCAAATCCTTTATCGCTAATATCAAAAACGGTAGCGTCTTGAGTTTGGCTAGCGGCATGCAGAACCTGAATATTTTTCTTCTGAAGGTATTCTCTGGTTGAAGCAACATTAATATCTCCACCAGTTGTCTGAATAACCATTTTTGGTGATAAGTTTTCAAGGAAATTAATCGTATTTGAAATTGTCGCATCATAATGGTGGTTCCATTTCATCATATCAACCTTGCCGATAACTGGACCTAACTTATCTTCTGCTCCCTCAGCATTATCCAAATCTCCACCAAGATAGATTCTCTTTCCTGCCACAGTCACCACTGAAACAATGGAGTTGGAGTTATCATCTCGAACTCTTTTCAGATTCCCATCAGCATCATATTCATTCTTATAGTTATAGAGTTGGATATCCATATCACCTAATTTTAGATGGCTATCCTCATCTGAAATATTCTGGATAAGAGTAACTCCGCGTTTTTGAGCTGCTCTCAAAGCATTATCATAATTGAAAAGATTATCCCATAGTCCCCAGTTTGATGTAATCCGATCATCTGAATATTTTTTCAAATAAAACTTACCGACTTGATATCGATTGAGTATTTCATCCGCTCCACCAATATGGTCACTATGGACATGAGTTCCTATAATAAAATCTAATTTTTTTACACCTATTTGATCCAGGTGGCGAATCAAGCGATCCTCCAATACTTGATTATTTCTCATAGAAATTCCCCAGCGACTTGGATAGCGTGGGTCACTCCCATCAGGGAAATCATAGTCTTCTCCCATATCAATCAAAGCATAGTGACCATTGCTTTCCAGAAGGATGGCATCACTCCCAGATTTTGCTTTAGTATTTATGAAATGGATACGATTGCCCGAACCTGCAGAGATGGTATCTGCATCTACTCCTTGCGATAACTGAATCAGTAATAGAAAGAATGCGAGAACACTATATCTAACTGATTTTAATAACCATTTATTTTTCACCTTGAAAACTCCTTTATCTTAACAATAAGCAACTTTTACTAATCTAATCAATCCAGTAGTTTTTATCCCCTCCTGGGACTTGCTGCTCAATAGGGGGTGGAGTCATATAGTTTTCTCCAAATTCGTAGACAAGTATTTCATGGTATTTTTTAGGAACCTTGACCACAATGTTTTCATAAGGAATATCAATCAAATCATAGAGCCATTCTTTTTTTATACCATTTGGATAATAAGGGTCATAGATAGTACAAGTAAGATCTGTTGCTTGATCTACACTATACTTCAAAGCAAGACTCTCTAATTTTTGATTCCATAGCTGTGGAGAAGTTAAGCGGAAAATAGCTGATCCCATATAACGAGGGAGGTTTTTAAGTCCACCATTCTCAGACTTGATCCCTTTAAAATTCAAAGAAGAAAGGCGAACGAAATATTTGTAGAGTTTCATTTTCTTACGGTCACTTTCCTGTGTTACGACACCATCATATGGAAAAATGTCAACGCAAGTTCCCAATACGACCGTTGGGTCTACGAGGTTAGCATCTCGACGTGTCCTTACATCATAGACTCTCATATAACTGTATGGATATCCCTTTGTTTCTCTGAATGAAATCAATTTATAGTAGGGATGATTTTCATTTTGTAAAACCTTATACAGTTTTTCAAATTCATCACGCGCTAAGGAAATATCTGTATCATCATCCCAAGGGATGAATCCTTTATGGCGTACAGCTCCTAGTAAGGTTCCAAAATCAACAAAGTATTTGATTTGATGTTGTTCACAAAGCTCATGTAGATACTTTAAAATATCCAATTCTACTTGTTTGATTTCTTCAAGAGTTAAAGTTCTTTCAGACATAGGTTTTATTCTCCTAAATTTGACTATATTTTTAAACGTTTCTTAATCCCAATCCTGTTCGTTATTTAGACCTTTTAACAATCTTCCACAATTTAAAATCATGATGAGATACTCTTTGTTCAACCGGTGGCAATTGCATATAGTCTCCGTAGTCTGAGGTCAAAATTTCATGATAATTTTTCGGAATGGTAAATTCCTTACCTTCAAATGTTCCAGTAGTAGCTTGTTCCAGCCATTCACGTCTCCACACTGGTTTGTTCATATCTTTGTAGATAAGATAATCCACTTGCTCATAATCTGAGACTTTACGGGATTTTGCAAGCTCTTCAATCTGGGCAACGTATTTGTTCGTATTGGTGAAATAGAAAATAATAACTGACACATAGCGTAGCAGTGAATTCAGTACACTTTTCGTATTAGTAATGCCTTTAAAGGTGTAGCAACTCAATTGACGTTTCTTTATCAGTTTCGTCATCTTGTTTTTAAATTCTACGTCATCCTCGTAGCCATCTACAGGGAAAATATCTACATATATCCCCATATTTGAATCGATGCGAACATCTTCTTCCAACAAGTAGGTATGGTTATCCTGCACTTTCATGAAGGGATAGACATAGTTGAGATTATTTTTATAAGACATGACCTCGTAACGTTCATCAGGGTTAGCGATAAGGTAGTCTTGTAACTTTTCATAATCTTCTCGTAACATGCAGATATCCATGTCATCATCCCAAGGGATAAATCCTTGATGGCGAACAGCACCAATTAGACTTCCATATGCTAAGAAATACTTAACCCCAATTTTCTGACAAACTTCATGAATATACTCCATGATTCCAAGTTCCATCTGTTGAATTTCACTGACATCTGTTACTTCTTGATACCGAATTCCTTCATCCTGTTTGCAGACTACAAGTCCATAGCCAATCGCTAGCCAGAAGATGATATTAATAAAGTTGGTTGAATACATAATCTGACTTTCAAATAATTGACCAAGCAAGATACCGAAGAAAAGGATCATGATCAATTTATCAGTATTTTTCTTGGAAACAATCAAATAAGTTAAAAAGCGCTTGATTACATATCCCAATATAAGAAAGAAGAATGCTAAGCCTAGAACTCCCGAACTGACAAATATGGTCACAAAAATGTTATGGAAATTCCCACCGATAAGGGAGTTTTGAATCTCAAATTTACTGAAATATTCTGTATAGTAATCTGGAACATTTCGTACACCATAACCAAAAATTGGTTTCGTACTTCCCATCTTGATGGCATTTTTCCAGATATAGGTTCTACCACTTGGTGTTGTTTCAATCAGATGGAGCTCACCATTCTTCTTAGCGACAGACGAATCTGTTTCAGCATAGGATTGTCCTTTGTTTAAATCTAAGACAGTCGTAGTTTCAGATGAAATATAGATTGAAGTTACATAGCTTAATCCAATATTAGTTGCAGTAATCAGCAAACCAACAACTATAAAAGTGAGGAATCGTTTAACGATACTTCCTCTAGTAGCAAAGAAACTATAGAGTCCAATCATGAGAAGTAAAGAAAGTAAGGCTCCTCGACTTTGCATCGTAGCGAAGTAAACTAATTGAATCACATTGTTCAGTTTAAGATAAACAGAATACTTACTTCCTTTATGGATCAAATACATAGCCAAAATAATGCTAATGTATGAAAATATCGCACTAGCATTAGGATTAACAATTCCCCACAGACGTCCATTCATGACACCATAGTAATAAGATTGTTCGCCAATCTTAAATAGGATAAGGACTCTACTTACCAATAAACCAAACGCAAAAATTGCTGAAGAAAAAGATACAATTTGAACCGTATAGGCAATCCAGTCAAATAATTTTTTAAGTTGCCCTGATTGCAACATGGTAAATAGTAAAACATAGGTTACCATGAAGAGAATTTCAATCACATTTCCAATCAAATGTCCCGAGCGATTGAAAATAGCAGATAGCAGATGGCTTCCAGCTAATAGTCCAAATAAGGATAGAAATTTACGATCTACTGTGATTTCTTTCCACTTAAACAATAAAGTATAGCAAATATAAAGCACTACAATCGCTGACAATCCCTTATAGAGGGGATTTGCTATCTTATAAACCAGTGAACTCATACTTAAAATCGAAATGAAAACAAATAGATACGCAATCCATAGTTTTGATTTTTCAAAGTATTCATCCATTTTTGAAAAATTCATTTTCAACTCCTTCTCATGATATTAGTTTTTTAATCCAACAATTTTCTTATATAGCCATGGAGAAATGACAAGTGAAAGGATCGCTACCTTGCGAAAAGTAGTGAAATAAGCATCCTTCCATATTTCGCGTCGATGCTGAACAATCCAAGTCCTCAGCTCGGCTTTCTCCTTTTGATACTCTTCACGTGAAGTAAAGATAATTTTATCGTAAACTGTGATGTACGACCAACATTCTCTGTTTATTAATTCGTATTTTAAATTAGGAAAGGCTTTCGAAACTTGAGCGATTATTTGCTGATAAACTTCTATCGTATCAAACACATGCTGATTAACAGATGTTGTTGCACTTCCCTCACGATGATCATAATAATAAACAGGTTTGTCAATAAATACGCTACTGCATCTTGTCTTTAGTAGCAATTCAGTTAAAAATAGGGCATCTTCAGCTAGATGATAATTTGTATTAAACTTTTCATCCGCAAGCAGGTTTCTCTTAAACAGTTTTGCGACTGGAAAAAATGACGTTCTGGTAGTCATCAATAGTTCCTTCATGGTTTCTTCTGTTGACCAGAGTTCTGTTTTTCCAGAATGTGGAGGTATATCAGTTACAATGCCGTTTTTGATATGGTGCAGAGGAGCAATTACAAAGCCTACATTCAACCCTTCAACTGCACTTGCTAAAGTAGCTAGGTAATCCTGGGTAACGAAATCATCGCTATCAATAAAGGTAACCCAAGAACCCGTCGCTAGCTGAATTCCCATATTTCTAGCATTTGAAACACCAGCATTTTCGATATGATAAACCTTGATATTCTCATACTGAGATGCTAAGCGATCACAGATCTGTCCACTGGAATCAGTAGAACCATCGTTGATTAAGATTAACTCAAAATGGGCATAAGTCTGTTGAAGAATCGACTCCACACATCGCTCCAGATAGGCTTCTACATTGTAGACCGGAACGATAACGCTTATTTTTTCTCCCATCATGCTCCATATTCTCCCTTGTATTCTGTATAAGGCTTATCCATATCAGCTATGACAGCATCATGATGCGGTACTTGCTTGTCCGCTGGTGGTGGTGTCATATAGTCCCCAAAAGCAGTTCTGAGATAGGCATCATAACCGACTGGAATGGGCATCTCTGTTCCTTCAAATGGCAAGAAAAGATTATCTTCAAAAGATGCGATCGGGTATTTGTTTCTCATGTAGCCGGGACCTGAGCATAATTCCGTGATTCCATCGCTCTCAGCCAGACCATACTTGGTCATTTCTTTTTCAGCTTTTTTCCAAATGCGATAACGTAGAGATTTTGGAGTTAGGCCGAGTAAGATGCGACTTCCCCATTTCATGATAGCACCATGCTTTTCTGGGATAGTTTGGGCGCAAAAGAGTGAATAAATCAAAGCCCAACGAACCTGTTTCTTACGCTCAGCCGAATTTTTAGGATAATAATCCAAAGGTAAAACATCCAAAGCCAAACCGTGTGGCAAATCCAAATCCTTCTGATAAGGCTTGATACAAGTGGTTTCCTTGTCACGAATGGTGATAAAAAGGTTACGGTCTACAAAATCCTTCTTGCTCTTTGACAAGAAATAGCGCTCATCTGCATAACGGGGCCACAGTTCTGCCAATTTTTCATAGTCCTTGCGGGGCATGAAAAAATCTAAGTCATCATCCCAAGGAATGAAGCCCTTATGACGAAGGGCGCCAATGGCTCCTCCACCACAGAGATAGCATAACAAATCATGTTCTTTACAAAATGCGACGAAGTATTCAGCCATTTCCAGACTACGAGCCTGAATCGCTTTCAAATCACTCATATCTCTCCTCTTCTATCCAATAACGAGTTATATCATTTTATTATACCATAAAAAAGTCTTAAAAATCTATCAGATAGTAAGAAAAACCAAAGCTCAGACCACCATTTCACTAGTGAATCAAACTTTGATTTTCATTTATCGCCTTTTATCTCATTCCCATTTGAGCGAGTTTGGTTTGGTATTTATTTTGATCGACAAGAAGTCCTTGCCCTCCATAAACATCATAAGCATCTACCCAGTCACCAAGTTCTGGTACTGTGAGTCTTTCAATTCCATTTTGAGCACCTTCTAGGACAGATAATCCATTGGTCAACAAAAAGCTATACGGTAGATTGGTTGAAGTCATTCCAAAGACTTTTCCAAGTGCCTCTGATCCTGTAAAGAGCTTGGTTGGATCTTTGATCTGCTCAAGAACGGCTGACATGACTTGTTGTTGTCTCTTGGTACGACCATAGTCCCCTTCATCATCATCACGGAAGCGAGCGTAGTTCAGCAAGGTGGATCCATTCATCTGCTGTTTTCCAACTTTAATGGTTTGGGTTGGTGACTCTGTCTCTGTTGCATGAAGGTCGTCTCCGACTGTAGCTTCTGTCAGAGGTTGACCATTCAATGTTGAAAATTGAGCATCAATTGTTACTCCATCAGGGAAAAGAGTGTCAATAGCTGTTGCAAAGGCCTGGAAGTCAACTAGGGCATAGTACTTGATGTCCAAATCAAAGTTGTCTTTTAGAACCTTGCGGACCATTTCTGCCCCTTTTTGACCTTCTTGTTCCCCAAGTTCATAGGCAACATTTAGTTTGTTATCCGTCTGTTTCTGGCCATTTACAATCTTACTATACCCATCGATATAAACTAAGTTATCACGCATAAAGCTGACTAGCTTAATCTTCTTATCCGAACCACTGACATTGAGAACCATGATTGTGTCTGTACGGGTCTCCGCACTATTTTGACCAATTCGGCCATCTGTCCCCATGATTAGGATATTCACGCCATCTTTGGTATCCTGACCGTTAAAGACTTCTACTTGGGCTGCCTTGGCATCAGCTGGTTTATTGCTTGGATTGGCTGCCGAATGAAAACCTCGAAGAAACATGAAAATCATCCCTGCAGCAAGGCAAGTTATCAATAGCAAGAACCAAGTCAGTATTCGTTTGAAGCGAATTCTTCTTTTTTTCTTTTTGACTTTAGGCAGAGGAGCTACCTTTTCACGTCTCTTAGATCGGCTTCTACTGCCATAAGTCGGAAGATCAATATCTCTACCCCAAGTTTCTTCTTTTTCTTCTTGGTAGAAATGGTGAACTTCAGATTTGGGACCTGTCATTTTTTGCTGGAGATAGTCAAACTCCCTCCGTTCACGGTCGTTGAGGTAATGAATATTTTTGAAGAGATAGTCATAACGTAACTGCTCGTGATGACTTAAAGGATTTTCTTTGCTCATTGACTCTCCTTTTCTATATCAGTTATGGTAAAAATCGGGTAGGTTCCCAGTATCTTGTGCTGGATCCCAATGGCCTCTAGTTCTTGTCTGGCAAAATGAACCAGCTCTTTGTCACTATAATCCACATCGATGATGAAAAAGTATTCACCTAGTGCCGTTTTGAGGGGACGACTTTCTATCTTGGTTAAGTCAATACCTCGCCAAGCAAAGGTTGAAAGCGCCTTGTAGAGGGCACCTGGAAGGTTGTCTGGTAAGGTTATGGCCAAACTCATTTTTTCAGTTTGTGATTGCGAAGGGATAGCGGGAATCTCAGACCCTAACACCCAAAAACGTGTGAAATTGGCTTCCATTTCCTGAATATCCTCTGCAATCAATTCCAAGCCATATTCTTCAGCTGAACTTCTAGGAGCAATGGCTGCGTATGGCTGGTCTGGATGCTCTGAAATAAAGCGAGCTGCATAGGCGGTACTGGCTGATACCTCAATTTTGGCCTCTGGATAGTGCACATCGATGAATTTCTTTCCTTGAGCCAGAGCCTGAGGATGGGAAAAGATTTTCTCAATTTTTGACTGACCTGGAACCACCATCAACTGCTGGTGAATGGGTTGAACAATTTCTGCAACTGCTTGGATGCGAGCCTGATGAAAAAGATAGTCCAAACTTTCATGGACACTACCCTCAATAGAATTTTCAACTGGCACTACAGAATAGTCCACCAAGCCCTGTTCATAGGCCTTGATAACATCTGTGATATTGGCAAAAGCCTGCAATTCCTCTTTGGGAAAGGCTGTCTGCACAACATGATGCGAAAAAGATCCCTTGGGACCTAGATAGGCAATTTTCATCTCAGTTCCTCTATAATTTCCTCTGGGCATAGCTTGGTCACATCTAGAACACGACTGGCTACTTCCTCATACCAAGCCTGTCTTTCTTGAAAAATCTCTCGCAACTCTTCCTTGCTCTTGTTGAGAAAAAGTGGCCGTTGATTGTCCTTATCAGCTGAAATACGTTGGTAAAGGGTTTCAAAATCTGCTTTCAGATAAATGTTATCAGGATTAGTCTTAAGCAAGTCACGATTTCTCTGAGAAATGACCACTCCTCCGCCAGTTGACACAACTCGGTCTGTTTTTAGTAAGTCAGCTAGGACTTCTGACTCTATTTGACGAAAGGCCGCTTCTCCCTTTTCAGCGAAAAAATTTGCAATCGACATCCCTAGTCGCTCTTCTATAAGAGCATCCATGTCAACAAAGTCAGCATCCAATCCTCTTGCGATTGTGGATTTGCCAGCCCCCATAAATCCGAGAAATATCTTAGCCATGAATCAAGCTCTCCAAATCATCAAAGAAGCTAGGATAACTGGTATTGATGGCTTCTGCACGGTCAAGTTCCACATCTCCATCAGCAACCAAGAGGGCTGCGATGCCCGTCATCATTCCGATACGGTGGTCACCAAAGGTATTGACTCTAGCACCATGAAGGGAGGATTTCCCTTTGATAATCATTCCATCTGCTGTAGGTGTGATTTCCGCGCCCATGCTATTCAAGGCGTCAGCCACCACCTGAATGCGGTCGGTTTCTTTGACTTTAAGTTCCTCTGCATCCTTGATAACCGTCACTCCTTGTGCTTGGGTAGCAAGAAGGGCAATAATGGGCAATTCATCAATCAAACGTGGAATCAAGGCTCCACCAATCTCCGTTCCTTTCAAATCAAAGGACTCGACAGTTAGGGTTGCAGATTTTGCGACTGGATCAATTTCAGTTATTTGTAGTTTTCCACCCATGGCGCGAATGACATCAAGAATCCCTGTGCGTGTTTCATTGATACCAACGTTCTTAAGTTCCACACGAGAATCTGGAACAATTAAACCAGCGACTAGCCAAAAGGCTGCACTGGAGATATCTCCTGGGACAACTACCTTTTGTCCAGTCAGTTGTTGCGGCCCTTGGACTGTGATTTTCTTTCCGTCCACACTTAATTGACCACCAAATTGCTGTAGCATATCTTCGGTGTGGTTACGAGTACATTCTTTCTCGATAATAACTGACTCCCCCTGAGCTTGCAAAGCCGCAAACATCAAGGCTGACTTGACTTGGGCAGATGCTATTGGCAACTCATAGTGAATCGGTTTTAAATTTTTCGTCCCTTTTAAGCGAAGAGGGGGCAGGTCTCGCTCAGTTTGCCCTGAAATACTAACGCCCATTTTTTTCAATGGAAGGGTCACGCGATCCATAGGACGTTTAGAAAGACTGTCATCACCGAACATCTCTACTTCAAAGTCTGCACCGGCAAGGACACCTGAAATCAGGCGAATCGAGGTGCCAGAATTTCCCATATCCAATGCATTTTTTGGTGTTTTTAAGCCATCCATCCCAACACCTTGAATCGTAATCACACCGTCTTTATCCTCAATCTCTACACCAAGGTCACGAAAAACTTGAATAGTCGAGAGCACGTCCTCACCACGCAGAATATCATACACCTTGGTCTCACCATCAGCCAAACTTCCAAAGATAATCGAACGATGGCTAATAGACTTGTCACCTGGAACTCGGATACTGCCATGTAAGTGGCGAATGTTTGTTTTTAGTTTCATAGTTGACCTCGTACTTGCAATACTTTTTCTTATTTTATCATAAAAAGTCAGAAATTTCTTAAAAATTCCTGACTTTATGATAGTTAATAATATTTTTTCAATACACTTTTACCTTTTTGATTTATTGCAACCTGAAGCTTTTTAATAGCAATTCTTTTTCACTTTCAATTTACCAGCTATCTGAAGAGCCACCACCATCAAATCCTCCGCCATCCCAATCATCAGAAGACCAAGATGAACTAGAACTACCAGTATCATATCCAGATGTGGAAGAATCTAATCTACAATAAGAACTTGACTGTACTCTTTGTGAAGCATAGTAGCTTTTTTTGAGCTCGGAAGTCCAAGAAGCATTCTTCACAAAATCTTTATCGTTTGGATAGAGTTTTCCCTTCCCATTATAAGAGTATTGAGAGCGGTTCAGCCTATCTAGTTGCTTTCTTTTAACTTCTGCATAGTATGCTTCTATCAGTAATGTAGTCCAAGTACCATTAGGCAGAAAACCTTTTGAGTCTGGATAGAGTTTATTATATCCTGCGTAGTTATATTGAGACCTAATTAAACGCTTATTTTTTTTGTAGTAAGATTTACGTTCTTCAGTCCACGTATCGTTAGGTACAAAGTCAGGAAAATCTGGATACAGCTTCCCCTTTCCCTCGTACTCATACTTAGAAAAGCGACATCTTTTTAAGTACCTGAACCACGTTACTAAACTTAGTAAAAGAACGAACATTAGATAGAACAGTATCGGAAACGGAATGTAATCGAAATACTTACTAAGGCCTTCTTTATGTTTTAATGATTTTTCATCGATTTTTGGAAGCCAACTATTCTTATTCTCTTTCTTGTTTATGATTTCAGCTTTTCCAGATTCGGCTTTAGAAATACCTACTAGAATTCTGTTAAGAGCATCAGTATATTTCCCTTCTTTCATGTAAGGCTTCGAATCATTTAGTAAAGAACTGGCCTTCGAGTCAGGAAGCCAAATTGCTGCTTCGTTGGATGTTTCAATACGAAACTTCCTATCCTTTATAGCAATAGCGATTAAAATTCCACTATTGGAATCTTGTTTCCCAATTTTCCATTTGCGTGCAACCTCATTGGCTACCTCTTCGATACTGGAACCTTCCATGGTTTCTACAATGTAAATACCTACTTGGGTTTCACTTCCATCATTCATACTCTCTAACGTTTCTGCAACACTAGTGGTTAAATAACCATTAGGATCGTATATACCATTTAAAGGCCGATCTGGAACAACCATATTAGCCGCCACTAGCGGCATAAAAAAGAATAAAGGGATAATTAAGAGTAAAAATAACTTTTTCATAGGAGATCCCCCACAAGACTAATCAGTTAAATTGATTTCAGGGAAAAACTTTGCATCTTTCTCTGTTCCAATTAACTCAGCTCTATAGTTAGAAACTTTCAAATTTGTTTTGCATTTTGATTATTAGTAAAGACAATCATTCCCACAGTCATTATTAAACAGACCAGGCTAATAATTCTAGCTTATACAGTAGTTATCGATAATAAAAATACGATTGAGAAAATACCGATAAATCATAAACAAATTAAATTTTTTATTTTAGCAATTCTGAAATCGGTTCAAAAACAATTCGTTCAATATCTGATAGATAAATAGACAATTGTTGTTGTTTGTTAAAGAAGCTTGAAACTAGGTCGTTCCCTTCAATTTGCTTACCAATAGAATCCATCTTTTCTTGGAAAGATGCATCTGGCATTTGTCCAGTTTGCGCCATGACTTGGATTTCTTGCTGGAAAGCAAGATAGTCTGCAAAAATCTTGCTAGCTTGTTCATCTGCTTGGATGGCATCTTTGGCTGCCTTGACAGACTTGTATTCTGGTAATTCGCGTAGACCTCGACTGAGTTCATTTGCACTATCATAAATATTTGACATGATTTTCTCCTTATTTGATGACGACTGTGTAGTCCGTATTTTCTGAAATTAAGCGCTCAGCTCGTTCCAGATCCTGAGCATTTTTAAAGGAAATTTGTAGAATCCCGTGAACATCTTCACGGTTTTCTTCGTTGATGTGGATATTAACCAAAGAAGTCCCACGAAGTAATTCCAAGATCCGCAAGATAACATCTTCCTCATCGGGAACATCGACATAGAGGTCATAAGAACTATCCACACCACCACGTTTATGGATTTCCATAGCCTGACGTTGCTCACGCGCTTGGTTGAAAAAGTCCCAAATCCGCTCTTCTTCCCCCTTGCTAATAGCCTGACCAATCTCATCTAAGCGTTCCTTGAAATCCTCAATCCGCTCTAGGATAGTCTCGCGATTGGACAAGAGAATGGAAGTCCACATACCTGGTTCACTCTCTGCAATCCGGGTCATATCTCGAAAACCACCCGCCGCAAAGCGCCTTGTCATCTCATGTTCTTGAGCATAGACTGCTGTTTGCTCCATGAGACCTGATGCCAAGATATGGGGGAAATGGCTAATCTGTGAAGTTACTTGATCGTGCTCCTTGGCATCAATTTCAATGAAACGAGCATGGAGACCAGAAAGTAGGTCCTTCATTTCTGAAAGGGTTTCTGGGATGGTCAAACTCGATGGAGTAAAGATATAGTAGGCATTTTCAAAGAGATTAACATCGGCAGAGGCAGCTCCTGTCTTGTGGCTACCAGCCATGGGATGAGCCCCAACAAAACGAATTGACTTGCCAGCCAAGTATTCCTCAGCAACTTCCACAATGGCAGCCTTGGTCGAGCCAGCATCTGAAATAATGACGCCTTCTTTCAAGTTCAAACCTGCCAACTCCTGAATGAAAGCAATGGTCTGCTTGATCGGCAAGGTCAGAATGATGACATCTGCCAGAGGAGCAAAACTGGCAAAATCATCCGTCGCACGGTCAATCATACCTTCTTTCAAGGCAATATCTCTCGAAGCTTGACTGCGATTGTAGCCTAAAATTTCATAATCAGGATGATCACGCTTGATACCGAGTGCCATCGAGGCACCAATCAAACCGAGACCTGCGATATAGACTGTTTTTGCCATAGGAACTCCTTAATAGTTCTTTGTATACTCACGGTGTTTGGCTACCGCTTCTTTTAATTCTTCTAGATTATCGGAAGAGAATTTTTCAAGAATTTCCTGCGCTAGAACTGTTGCCACAACGGCTTCCATAACCACACCTGCTGCTGGAAGAGCAGTTGGATCACTTCTCTCCACAGTTGCCTTGTAAGGTTCGTGAGTCTCGATATCCACACTCATCAATGGTTTATAGAGAGTGGGAATGGGTTTCATGACACCTCGAACAACGATAGGTTGCCCATTGGTCATACCACCTTCGAAACCACCTAGATTATTGGTACGACGGGTATAGCCGTTTTCTTTAGACCAGAGAATTTCGTCCATGACTTGGCTACCTTTAAGGTAACCAGCTTCAAAGCCAAGACCAAATTCCACCCCTTTAAAGGCATTGATAGAAACAACTGCTTGGGCCAATCGCGCATCCAATTTTCTGTCCCATTGAACAAAGGAACCAAGGCCAACTGGAACGCCTCCGACGACTGTCTCCACAACCCCACCGATGGTATCACCGTCACGTTTGATTTGGTCAATATAGTCCTTGATTTCTTGTTCTCGCTCTTGGTTGACAATAGAAACTTCAGACTGGGCAGCTCGTTGCTTAATCTCAGCGACTGTCAGATTTTCAGGTACATCGATTTCCTTGCCACCAAAGACCACGACATGGTTGGCAATCTCCATATCTAGTTCAGCTAAGAGGCGCTTAGCTACTGCTCCAACTGCTACTCGCATGGTTGTTTCACGAGCTGATGAACGCTCCAAAGAATTTCGCAAATCGTCAAAGCGGTACTTGATGCCCCCAACTAAGTCGGCGTGACCTGGACGAGGATGAGTGATTTTCCGCTTGCTTTTGAGGCGGTCTTCAATGTCCTCTGCAGACATGATATCCAACCATTTTTGGTGGTCCTTATTGATGACATCCATGGTAATGGGAGCCCCTGTCGTCCTCCCATGGCGAACACCCGAGGTAAAGACAACCTGGTCACTCTCGATTTTCATACGACCACCACGTCCGTATCCACCCTGACGACGTTTCAGATCCTCATTGATGTCCTCTGCTGTCAAAGGAAGTCCAGCAGGAATTCCTTCAATGATAGCTGTCAGACGGGGTCCATGTGATTCTCCCGCAGTTAAATATCTCATAGGCTCTCCTTATTTTACCAAGTAGTCTTTCATCTCTTCCAGAGAAACTGGATGAATGGTCGCCGAACCAAGCTCTGGCACCAAGACCAATTTCAAGGTGTTCCCACGCGCTTTCTTGTCATGAGTCAAAGCCTGATAAAGCTTTTCAATATCCCAGTTTTCATAATCAACTGGCAAGCCAAATTTCTGGCACATAGCTGTGATGGACTGGGTTATTCCTTCTGGCATAAGACCTTTTTCCTCAGCAACCTTGGAAATCTGCACCATCCCCATGGCCACGGCCTCACCATGCATGACTTTGCCATAACCGGCCGTTGCTTCAATGGCATGACCAATAGTGTGCCCAAAATTGAGGTAAAGACGAACACCGTTATCCAACTCATCTTCAACCACCATCTTCCGCTTAACCTGACAAGAATGTTCAATCAAAGTCTCTGCATATTCTAATATGCTCTCAATAGAGCCATCCAGTTCCGTCAAGAGAGCCCACAGTTCTGGATCCTCAATCAAGCCGTACTTGATAACCTCACCCATCCCTTCAATCAACTCCCTTTTTCCGAGTGTTTCAAGGACCAGCGGGTCAATCAGAACCCCATCTGGTTGGGCAAAAGTTCCCACCATATTTTTAGCAAATGGAGTATTGACACCCGTCTTTCCACCGATAGAAGAATCAACCTGGGCAGTCAAACTAGTCGGAATCTGAACAAGGTGAATGCCCCGCATATAGGTAGAGGCTACAAAACCAGCCAAGTCCCCAACGACACCACCACCGAGAGCCACGATCCCATCGCTACGTGTCAAACCCTGCTTAACTAGAAATTCATAAACTTTCTGAACAGTGGTTAAATTTTTTCGTTCTTCGCCTTCTAAAAAGTCAAAAACAGCTACCTGAAAACCAGCATCTTCTAGGCTGAGTTTAACCTTCTCTGCATAGAAAGAAGCTACATGGTTATCTGTCACAATGACTACCTTTTGTGGTTGCCAGAGTTCTCGCAACCATTGACCTGCTTGCGATAGACAACCTTTTTCAATCTGAATATCATAAGGATGATGCGGAATATCGATTCTGATTTTCATAGGTGGGTCTCCTTTTCACTATTTATATTTTTCTGTCAAGGACTGCCAAATCTCTTCAGTCGGCATTTCTTTACCTGTCCACAGTTGAAAAGCTTCAGCAGCTTGATAGAGCAACATTCCAAGGCCATTGATTGCTTGATTCCCCTGACCTTTGGCCCATTTCAAAAATGGTGTTTCAAAGGGTTGGTAAATGATATCTGCCGCCAAGAGAGTTTCTGGTAAGACTATAATTGTCGGAACTGGGGACGACTGGCCATCCATCCCCACACTAGTAGCATTGACGAGCAGGTCCGACTTGGCAATCTTTTCTTGCAGTTCAGAAAGATCTTCTAAAGCATACAAGTCCACTTTAAATCCTGTTTGCTCCTGCAACTTGTCTAGATAAGGTCTTGTTTTTTCCATGGAAACTGAACGAACAAAGACTGAAATCTGACTGACGTCATCCAAAATAGCCTGTGCCAAAATAGCCTTGGCTGCTCCACCTGCTCCTAGCAAGGTCATCCTTTTACCTGAAATTGTAAAAGAAGGCAAGCTCTTAAAGAATCCCTTGCCATCTGTATTATATCCAATTAAATTGCCATTATCATTGACAACTGTATTAACCGCCCCAATCAAACGTGCCTCATCACTCAACTCATCCAGACAAGGAATCACCTGCTCCTTGTACGGCATGGAGAGATTGATCCCAAACATCTGGTAGCGACGAATATTAGCGACTGTTTCTCCCAAGTCACCTGCTTCAATTTCCCAAGCGAGATAGACACCATTAGTAGCAGTCGCTTTAAAGGCACTATTGTGAATGAATGGTGACATAGAGTGTTTTATTGGATTTGCAACAACAGCTGCCATACGTGTATAGCCATCAAGCTTCATCCAAAATCTCCCTGATTTTCTTCATGTTTGATAGAGAAATCTGACCTGGGGCACTCGCTTCATCCAGACTAGCAAATGACCAACTCGAACCCGTCACATCTGAAGTAATGCGTGATACCTTGCCCATTTTCCCCATGGAAATGGTCACGTACTCTTGCTCAGGATTGAGTGTTTTAAATCCTCGTGTGTAGTTCATCAAGTCTAAAACATCTTGCTCCGTATGGGCCATAACTGATACCTTGACCACTTTTGGAGAGAGACTGGTCAACTCAGACAGGATTTCCATCATGTTTTCAGGTGTCTCCTGGAAATTATGATAACTCAAAACTAGATTTGGAAAATCCAACATTTCCTCAAAAACGTCCTTGTAACTGAAATACTCGAAATCTACATAATCCGGCTGATAGAGTTGAGTAACTTCCTTGATGATTTGAACATACTCTTCTGAGGAAAGTTCGATTTCTCCTCCCTCAGCGCGAGTCCGAAGGGTAAAGACCAGTTCGCGTCCTGCAAATTTCTCAAAGATAGCGGGTGCTACCTGTAAAATAGCGTCCTTTGCAAGAAAGTCCGCACGCCACTCAATGATATCGGCATCTTCATACCTAGTGGCATCCAGTTCTTGCGCTTCTTCTAAACTTTTTGGCATTACTGAGACGACTAATTTCATGTACTAACCTTCATACTAATCACCTTGAGGTAATTACTGCTTTCATCTTTTTTATTATAGGCAAAGTCTGCTGGAAGGCCATATTGGTTCAAGATCTGATACCTTCTTCCTGCAAAACCTTTATCAATTTGTTCTGTAAATTTCTGGCGGGAAACATTGGCAGCATTAGTACTGGCAATGATAATCCCTCCCGGATTTAAAATTTCTAGACTCTGGGAAATCAGCTTGTGATAGTCCTTCGCCACAGAAAAAGTTTGTTTTTTATTGCGGGCAAAGCTTGGCGGATCAAGAACAATCACATCATAGGTCAAGCCTTTTCGCTTGGCATACTTAAAGTACTTAAAGACATCCATGACGATAAAACGATGATTGTCCGTGCTGAGTCCATTTGCCTGAAAATGTGCCTCTGACAACTCTCTGGACCGTTTGGCCAAGTCGACAGAAGTCGTCTCATTCGCGCCTCCCATAGCTGCAGCAACTGAAAAGGCAGCCGTGTAGGAAAACATATTGAGCAAGGATTTACCCATGGCTAGACCATCCACCAAACTCCCACGAACCTCATGTTGGTCCAGAAAAATACCTGTCATCAAGCCATCATTCATAAAGACTTGATAGAGCACGCCATTCTCAAGAACAGTAAAATAGTCTGGCGCTTCCTCACCATAAACATGGGCAGACTCGTAATCTAGACCTTTAAAACGAATCTTTTCATAAGCCCCCAAGACCTCAGGAAAAACTTCCTTAAAAGCCTTTATGATCAGCTCACGAATCTGATAAACATAGGAGTTGTACCAAGAAAAGACAGCATAATCTCCATAGAGATCAACAGTCAGACCACCAAAACCATCCCCCTCTTGGTTAAAAAGGCGAAAGGCAGTAGTCAAGTCATCTTGATAATAAGGCTTTCTAGCTTCCTTGGCCTTACGAAACAGAGATTCAAAGAAGATTTGGCTAAAGCTAACCTTTTCCTTGCTGATGAACCAACCAATTCCCTTGTTCTGCTGGGAAAGATAGGCGCTCCCTAAAAACTCTCCGCCTTGACTAAGAACTTCCACTTCTTGATCCGTCAGTTCAATATCTCTTAAATCACTTGCTTCCAAAAGAACTAGACCCTTAGCTAGCTTTTTTTCAACACGTCTGCTGACCCTAATTCCATTCATAGCTACTATTATAGCAAATTTTATGATAATTCTCAAAAAAGAAACCGCTTATCCATTTTTACTTTAGTTTACTAAGTGCCATTTTTGTTAAAATAAGTTTACTCAATTTATTTTTTCTCCTAAACATTCTTTCTCTAGCAATGGGAAGGAAATAGCCGTCTTTAAAAATAGACAATTTCAGAAATGGGTATAGAAAGTTGCGCAAACGTTTGCCTGGCGTTAAACTTTATGATAGAATAAAGAACAAGATTGACAAGTAAGAGGAAAAATCATGCAAAATCAAACACTTATGCAATACTTTGAGTGGTATCTGCCTCACGACGGCCAACACTGGACGCGACTGACAAATGATGCAGAGCACCTAGCCCATTTGGGAATTAGCCACGTATGGATGCCACCAGCCTTCAAGGCTACAAATGAAAAAGATGTGGGTTACGGGGTATATGACCTATTTGACCTAGGTGAATTTCACCAAAAAGGGACTGTCCGTACCAAGTATGGGGTTAAAGAAGACTATCTTCAAGCCATTCAAGCCCTAAAGGCTCAGGGAATTCGACCTATGGCCGATGTGGTGCTCAATCACAAGGCTGCAGCCGATCACATGGAATCCTTTCAGGTTATTGAAGTGGACCCTGAGGACCGTACCGTTCAACTAAGCGAGCCCTTCACCATCAATGGTTGGACTCACTTTACTTTCGATGGTCGTCAAAATACCTACAATGACTTCCACTGGCACTGGTACCACTTCACAGGTACAGACTACGATGCCAAACGCCGTAAATCTGGCATTTACCTGATCCAAGGGGACAACAAGGGCTGGGCAAACGAGGAATTGGTCGATAATGAAAACGGCAACTACGACTACCTCATGTATGCCGACCTAGACTTTAAGCATCCTGAAGTGATCAAAAATATCTATGACTGGGCTGACTGGTTCATGGAAACGACTGGTATTGCTGGTTTCCGCTTGGATGCCGTCAAACACATTGACTCTTTCTTTATGCGCAATTTCATCCGTGATATGAAGGAAAAATACGGTCAAGATTTCTATGTTTTTGGGGAATTTTGGAACCCAGACAAGGAGGCTAATCTAGACTACCTTGAAAAAACGGAGGAACGTTTTGACCTTGTCGATGTTCGTCTCCACCAGAATCTCTTTGAAGCTAGTCAGGCTGGAGCAAGCTACGACCTTCGTACTATCTTTACTGATAGCTTAGTTGAACTAAAACCCGATAAGGCTGTGACCTTTGTCGACAACCACGATACCCAAAGAGGTCAAGCCCTTGAGTCTACTGTTGAAGAATGGTTCAAACCAGCAGCCTATGCCCTTATTCTATTACGCCAAGATGGTCTTCCATGTGTCTTTTACGGAGATTATTACGGCATTTCAGGGCAATATGCTCAACAAGATTTCAGAGAAGTTCTTGATCGTCTCCTAGCCATTCGAAAAGACTTGGCCTATGGAGAGCAAACAGACTACTTTGATGATCCTAACTGTATCGGATGGGTCCGTTCAGGTGCTGAACATCAATCTCCAATCGCAGTCTTGATTTCAAATGACCAAGAAAATAGCAAGTCTATGTTTGTCGGGCAAGAATGGGCTGACCAAACTTTCGTAGATTTACTTGAAAACCACCACGATCAAGTTACAATCAATGCTGACGGTTATGGAGAATTTCCAGTAGCAGCGGGTTCAGTCAGTGTCTGGGCAGCAAAATAAACCTATCAGTTACAAGTCAAATCCAACCGGATTTGGCTTTTTTGTATGCACAAAAAGACCTACCCAAATGGATAGATCTTTATTGTCTTATAATTTACCAGCTACTGCATCCAAGAGTTCTTGGATTTTCGCTTGGTTGCTTCCTCCTGCCATGGCCATGTCTGGTTTACCACCACCACGTCCATCGACGATTGGAGCCAATTCTTTGACAAGGTTTCCTGCATGCACATCTTTTGTCTTGCTAGCTACAAGAACATTGACTTTGTCACCAATAGCGGCAACTAGGACAAGGACATCAGAGTAGTCTTTTTGTTTCCAGTTATCCGCAAAGGTACGAAGGGCACCTGAATCTGAAACAGAAACTTGGCTTGCAATGTAACGGTGGCCATTAACTTCCTTCACGTCCTTGAAGACATCACCCGCCGCTGCAGCTGCTACTTTTTCCTTCAATTCTGCATTTTCTTTTTGCAATTGACGGAGTTGCTCTTGAAGTCCTTCTACTTTATGAGGTACTTCCTTGAGTTGAGGTGCTTTCAAGGTTGCAGCAACAGCTTTAAGGGCATCTTCTTGTTCACGATAGGCTTCAAAGGCTTCCTTACCAGTTACTGCCAAGATACGACGAGTTCCTGATCCAATCCCTTCTTCTTTAACAATCTTGAAGAGTCCAATCTCAGAAGTATTGCCAACGTGAGTTCCACCACAAAGTTCCACTGAGTAGTCACCAATCGTAACAACACGAACTTCTTTACCGTATTTCTCACCAAAGAGGGCCATAGCTCCCATTTCTTTAGCAGTGTCAATATCTGTCTCAACAGTTTCTACTGCAATTGCTTCCCAGATTTTCTCATTGACCTGTTGTTCAATAGCACGCAATTCTTCTGGAGTCACGGCTTGGAAGTGAGTGAAGTCAAAACGAAGGAATTCTACTTCGTTCAGAGATCCTGCTTGTGTCGCATGGTGACCAAGGATATTGTGAAGGGCAGCGTGAAGCAAGTGAGTCGCAGTGTGATTTTTCATGACACGGTGACGACGATTGCTGTCGATGGCCAAGGTGTATTCTTGGTTCAAAGCAAGCGGAGCAAGAACTTCAACAGTATGAAGAGCTTGTCCGTTTGGTGCTTTTTGAACATCTGTTACAGTAGCCACAACCTTACCTGACTCGTCCAATATTTGACCGTGGTCAGCTACCTGTCCACCCATTTCAGCGTAGAATGGAGTCTCTGCAAAGATGAGAGAGGCAGTTCCTTCTGAAACAGCTTCGACTTCAGCATTGTCAGCTACAATAGCCACCAACTTAGAAGGCAATTGGCTGGCATCGTAGTTGAAGACACTTTCCACTGTAATGTTTTGGAGGGTTTCATTTTGCATTCCCATTGAGCCACCCTTAACAGCAGATGCACGCGCACGCTCTTGCTGCTCTTTCATGGCTGCTTCAAAACCTTCACGGTCTACAGTCATACCAGCTTCTTCAGCGATTTCTTCTGTCAATTCCACTGGGAATCCATAAGTATCGTAGAGTTTGAAAACATCTGAACCAGCAATGACCGTTTGACCTTTTTCTTTCAAGTCTGCTACGATAGTTTCTGCAAAGTGTTGACCTGAGTGAAGGGTACGAGCAAATGACTCTTCTTCGCTCTTGACAATCTTTTCGATAAAGTCACGTTTTTCAAGCACTTCTGGGTAGTAGCTTTCCATGATTTTTCCAACAGTTGGAACGAGTTTGTAAAGGAAAGGCTCGTTGATACCCAATTTTTGGCCATGCATTGAAGCACGACGAAGAAGACGACGAAGTACATAACCACGACCTTCATTTCCTGGAAGAGCGCCATCACCGATGGCAAATGAAAGGGAACGGATGTGGTCAGCGATGACCTTGAAGCTCATGTTGTCGCCATCTTGGTCATAGACCTTACCAGACAATTTCTCAACTTCACGGATAATCGGCATAAAGAGATCCGTTTCAAAGTTTGTCTTAGCCCCTTGAATAACCGCCACCAAACGCTCCAAACCAGCTCCCGTATCAATGTTCTTGTGCGGTAATTCCTTGTACTCGCTACGAGGAACAGCAGGGTCTGCGTTAAATTGTGACAAAACGATGTTCCAGATTTCGATGTAACGGTCATTTTCGATATCTTCTGCAAGAAGACGAATACCGATATTTTCTGGATCAAAGGCTTCTCCACGGTCAAAGAAGATCTCTGTATCTGGTCCAGAAGGTCCAGCACCGATTTCCCAGAAATTATCCTCGATTGGGATCAAGTGACTTGGATCTACACCAACAGCAATCCAACGATTGTATGAATCTTTGTCATCAGGGTAATAGGTCATGTAGAGTTTTTCAGCTGGAAAATCAAACCATTCTGGGCTTGTCAAAAGCTCATAAGCCCAAGTGATAGCTTCATCACGGAAGTAATCCCCGATAGAGAAGTTCCCCAACATTTCAAACATAGTATGGTGACGCGCAGTTTTTCCGACATTTTCGATGTCGTTGGTACGGATAGCCTTTTGCGCATTGGTGATACGTGGATTTTCAGGTTTGATAGTCCCGTCAAAGTATTTCTTAAGAGTTGCCACTCCTGAGTTGATCCACAAAAGAGTTGGGTCGTTTACTGGAACCAAACTCACTGATGGTTCTACAGAGTGACCTTTGCTTGCCCAGAAGTCAAGCCACATTTGGCGAACTTGAGCACTAGATAGTTGTTTCATAATATCTCCTTATTTACTTATTTAATTTGATTGGCTTTCCAGCATTTCCACATAGTCAATCGCGACACAAAGGGAAATGACTAGGTCTGCATAAGAGTCTTCATAGACGGTTACGTTGTAAGTCGATGTTAAATGGAAAATCTCTTTCCTAATCTCGGCGACAAGCTGATCACGATCATCTAGTAATTTGAAATTCAAATCCCAGATATTGCCTTCAATACGAAGACCGAGGTTGTCAAATTCATACTTATCTCGCCAGAAGGTCAACTTCTTACGAATGACGAAATTTGACCCGTCCCGTAACTGGATATTAAAGCGAGGAAGTAAGGTGAAAAATTCTTTGCTGATTTCACTAACCTGCTCACCATAGGCGTCATAGATGGTAAAGGTTTTAGGAATTTGGAAAAATGATCCCTCCACCTGATAGTTCACTACTCCTCTATCATCCTTGATATCAAAGCGTTCGCCTCCAAGACGAAACTTTTGTTTCACGAGAAATGTCTTCATAAACACCTCCAAAAATCAAAAGACAAGCTCACATCACGAAGGGCGAAAAGCCGCGGTACCACCTTCATTCAATGAACTTGTCATTCTCTTATTCTTATGCAATTGTCTGATTGAGTAGCATGATTTCCTAGCTTAGATGGCTCGCAGCACCGCCATTTCTCTGGGCTAAGACAACTGAAAATCAATTCTCAACTCTAGTATTATATCGTTTTTGAAGGAGTTCGTCAAGGTTAATGCCCAACTCATTTCTTTAGAAGTTTCCCAAATATTATATGGGCGATAAGCCACAAGAAACTTCCAACCAATAAGAATTGACCTAAAACAATGAGATAATCCAAAATTGAGACCAACTTATACCATCCACTAAATAGAAGACAGGGAAGAACAGTAAAAAGCATAATGATAAAATGTGTAATAGATTGTTTAAATAGCGACCATTTTTCAATTTCATAAATTACCGAGGATGATGCTATCGAGGTAGCAATAATACCAACCAAAAATGTACTTTTAACCTGAAAAATATCAATCCCTTGAAGTCTTATAAAAATTGCTAAACTGGTCATAATGACAAAAGGAATAATTCCTCTAAAAATAGCTTTTTTAATCATAACTACTACCTCAATCATAAGCTAAAATGCCTTTAACTCTATCGAAATTATAGCATAATTAAGTATATTTTTCTACTAATTCATGATCTATTTTAATAAATAACCTAGCCATAAAATGGTTAATTTTTTATGGCTAGGTTTTATTTTTTTGTCTGATTGAAATTATTTCCGATAGTAGATAAGCTCCTATTTCCGGTACATTTTAAACTGTAGGAAGAGGTCGCTATATTTGCCTGTCCATTTATGGTCAAACTTCTCATAAACTTCTAGGTTTTTCATGGTATCAGCGTCTGGATAGAAGGACTTGTCTTCTTTGGTCTCCTCTGGGAGCAATTCCTTGGCTGTGTTATTTGGTGTTGCATAGCCGACATATTCTGCATTTTTAAGAGCATTTTCGGGTTTTAGCATAAAGTTGATAAAGGCATAGGCGGCATCTTGGTTTTTCACGGTTTTTGGAATGACCATGTTGTCAAACCAGAGATTGCTGGCCTCTGTCGGAACGACATACTTGAGGTTAGGATTTTTCTCCAACATCTGGCTGGCTTCCCCAGAAAAGGTTACGCCGATAGCCGCATTGTTCTGGATCATATAGCCCTTCATCTCGTCAGCCACGATGGCCTTGATATTTGGAGTCAGTTTGTAGAGTTTATCTACTGTCTCTTCCAACTGCTGAGGATCCTTTGAGTTGAGGCTGTAACCAAGTGAGTTAAGCCCGAGTCCCAGCACCTCACGCGCTCCATCAAAGAGCATGATAGAATCCTTATACTCTGGCTTCCAGAGGTCATCCCAATGCTCAGGTGCCTCATCTACCATGGTTTCATTGTAGACAATTCCCAAGGTACCCCAGAAATAAGGAATAGAGAATTTATTACCTGGGTCAAAGGACTGGTTGAGGAACTCTGGTCCGATATTTTCGATTCCTTCAATTTTTGAATAATCGAGTGGTACCAAGAGGTCTTCGTCCTTCATCTTGTTGATCATGTACTCACTTGGGATAGCTATATCGTAGGTTGTTCCACCCTGCTTGATTTTGGTATACATGGCTTCGTTGGAATCAAATGTTTCGTACTGGACTTGGATCCCTGTTTCTTCTGTGAATTGCTCCAAGAGTTCGGGATCAATGTAGTCGCCCCAGTTGTAGATAACCAATTTCTGACTATCTCGACTGTTGATTTTACTATCTAGATGATGAGCAACTCCCCACAAGACAAGGATAATCGCTGCAATTCCTGCTAAAAATGAATAGAGTTTTTTCATGCTTGCTCCTCCTTCTCACGTGAGATAAAGTAATAACCTACAACTAGGATAATACTAAAGAGAAAGACAAGGGCAGATAGGGCATTGATTTCTAGAGAAATCCCCTTCCGAGCCCGAGAGTAAATCTCGACTGACAGGGTTGAAAAGCCATTTCCCGTTACAAAGAAGGTCACAGCAAAGTCATCCAGCGAATAGGTGAAGGCCATGAAATAACCTGCAATGATAGACGGTGTCAGGTACGGAAGCATGATTTCCTTGAACATCTGAAACTGGCTGGCACCTAGGTCATAAGCCGCGTGAATCATATCACCATTCATTTCCTTGAGACGAGGCAAGACCATCAAGACCACTATTGGGATGGAAAAGGCCACGTGACTAGATAGAACCGTCAAAAAGCCAAGTGAAAACTTCAGCTGGGTAAAGAGAATCAAGAAGCTGGCACCAATCATAACATCAGGAGCAACCATGAGGATATTATTGAGTGATAAAAAGGCTTCTTGGTATTTCTTACGAGACTGGTAGATATAAATAGCACCGAAAGTTCCGATAATGGTCGCAATCAAGGCTGATAGAAAGGCCAAGAAAAAGGTTTGAGTGAGGATCAACATAAGGCGACCATCACCAAACATGGTTTTAAAATGACTCAAGCTAAAACCAGTAAAGCTGTTCATATCATCGCCAGCATTAAAGGCATAACCAATCAAGTAAAAAATTGGCAGATAAAGGATAAGAAAGACAAAGGCTAGGTAGAGATTGGCAAATTTTTTCATCGTTCTCTCCTTTCCTTGGTCACCCACATGGTGAGAAACATGGTCAGGATAAGAATCACGCCGATGGTTGAACCCATACCGTAGTTGTCATTGGTCAGGAAGTTCTGCTCAATAGCTGTTCCTAAGGTGATAACGCGGTTACCACCAATCAAACGTGTCAGCATGAAGAGACTCAAACTTGGGATAAAGACAGATTGGACTCCACTTCGCACTCCATTCATAGACAGAGGGAAAATAACGTGGCGGAAGGTTTCCCACTTGGTCGCACCGAGGTCATAGCTGGCATTGATGAGATTATTGTCCATATCATCCAAGACATTGAAGATCGGCAAAATCATAAATGGAAGCTCGATGTAGCTTGCGACAAAGATAAAGGAGAAATCTGTAAAGAGCAACTGTTGTGAACCGATTCCGATGAATTCCAAGAATTGGTTAATAGACCCATTTTGACCAAAAATCCCAATAAAGGCATAGGCCTTAAGGAGTAGGTTGATCCATGTAGGCAGGATAATCAGCATGAGCCAGAGTTGACGGTGCTTGAGACGAGTCAAAAAGAGGGCTGTTGGATAGCTGATAAGAAGTGTCACTAGAGTTACAATTCCAGCATAGAGCACAGAGTTGAAGCTCATTTTGAGGTAGGTCAAGTTTTGTGACGCAAAGTAAGATTTATAGTTTTCTAAACTGAACTGGCCTTCAATGTTGAAAAAGGATTGCCCAAAAATCAAGACCAGAGGTGCCAATACAAAGAGTGCAATCCAAAGCATGTAGGGCACTACAAAGAGTTTAGAGGTTGTTTTCTTCATCTCTTTCCTCCTCGATCGCGTTAATCAGACCTGCTTCTTGCTCTTCGATTTCTACGTACTCTTCGATACGAGCATCAAACTCTTCTTCGGTTTCGTTGAGACGCATGATGTGGATGTCTTCTGGTTCAAAGTCCAGACCGATTTCCTCACCAACGATGGCCTTACGAGTTGAGTGGATCATCCATTCATTTCCAAGTTCGTCATAGGCGATGATCTCATAGTGAACCCCACGGAAGAGCTGGGTATCAACCTTAACTTGGAGCTTGCCTTCTTCAGGAAGGGTAATGCGCAAGTCCTCTGGACGAATGACAACCTCAACTGGCTCATTTGGCTTCATCCCCCCATCGACCGCTTCAAAGCGTTTGCCGTTAAACTCAACCAAGTAGTCCTCAATCATGGTTCCTGGCAAGATGTTGGACTCGCCGATAAAGGTAGCAACAAAGTGGTTGATTGGCTCATCGTAGATGTCCACAGGCGTTCCAGACTGGACAATCTCGCCATCATTCATAACAAAAATCCAGTCACTCATGGCAAGGGCTTCTTCCTGATCGTGAGTGACAAATACGAAGGTAATTCCCAATCGTTGTTGCAATTCACGCAGTTCGTACTGCATGTCTGTTCGCAATTTCAAGTCCAGCGCTGACAAAGGCTCGTCCAGCAAGACCACACGGGGTTGGTTGATGATAGCACGGGCAATGGCCACACGCTGACGTTGTCCTCCAGAGAGTTTACGGATGGAACGTTTTTCATAACCTTCCAACTGAACCATCTTGAGAACTTCTGCTACGCGTTGTTCGATTTCTTTCTTGTCGATTTTACGCAAGCGGAGGGGAAAGGCAACATTTTCAAACACATTCATATGTGGAAACAAGGCATAGGATTGAAAGACGGTATGAACATCACGTTTATTGGTTGGGATATCATTGATCCGCACCCCATCCAGTAAAATATCCCCTGTCGTCGCATCCAGTAAACCTGCAATGATGTTTAGGATGGTTGATTTCCCTGAACCAGATGCGCCTAGTAGGGTGTAGAACTTCCCTTCTTCCAACTCAAAGTTAATGTCTTTGAGAACCTTGGTGTTGCTGTCTTCAAAAACTTTAGAGACGTTTTTGAATTCAATAATTGGTTTTTTCAATTGTCATAAATTCCTTCTTTTTCATAAATTAACAGATCAGGGCTCTGTCAGGCCACTACTACCTCGTGTAGGAGATTGAACTGCCTACATGCATCTTCGCTAACAATAGGCTTTCACCCCCTTTCCATTGACATAGTAGCAGCTTTTCTGCCTAAATTTTATTCTTTCTCACCCAAGATTCGGACTTCTCTCTCAAGGGTGACGCCTGAGTGTTTCTTGACTTTTTCAATAACAGATTGGATCAAGTCCTCGTAGTCTTTAGCTGTACCGTCAGCAACATTAATCATAAATCCTGCGTGTTTCTCAGATACTTCAACACCACCGATACGATAGCCCTTCAAGCCAGCCTCTGAAATCAACTGACCTGCAAAATGACCAACAGGACGCTTAAAGACCGAACCACAAGATGGGTATTCTAGAGGTTGTTTGAGTTCACGTAGGTGCGTCAAGCGATCCATTTCTTGCTTGATAATCTGATAATTCCCTGGAGATAGGGCAAATTTAGCTGACAAAACAACAGCTCCAGAATCTTGAACAGCTGAATGGCGGTAACCAAAAGCCAATTCCTTGGCAGATAAGGTCTCGATTTCCCCTTCCTTGGTCAAAATTTGACAAGACTGCAAGATATGGGCAATCTCTCCTCCATAGGCACCCGCATTCATAAAGACCGCACCGCCGACGCTCCCTGGAATGCCACAAGCAAACTCGAATCCAGTCAAACTATGACGGAGGGCAATACGTGTCGTTTCAATCAAGTTGGCCCCAGCTTCCGCTTCAATGGTATAGCCATCAACTGAAACGTTATTAAGCTTGTCACACAAGATGACAAATCCACGAATTCCACCGTCACGAACGATGATATTGCTGGCATTCCCTAGCACCATCCAAGGAATATTCTCTTGATTGGCAAATTGAACGACACGCGCCATCTCATAGCGATTCCGTGGCAAAACCAGATAATCCGCTCGTCCCCCTACCTTAGTGTAGGTATAGAGCTTCAAGGGTTCCTTAAAACGAATATCAATTCCTTCTAATTGTTCTTGTATTCTAGTTACTAATGTCATATCTCTCATCCTTTTGTAAAGTGATTTCATTATACCATTTTTAAAGATTTTTGACGACTGGAAATTTCTGTATCCAATCTTCACATAAAAAAAGAGGTCACCCTCTTTTTATGATTTTTTCCAAAATGTAGATTTTGTTAGCCAGACAAGAGCTATAAGTTCTGCGAGAAGAATGAACTCAACTAAAAGTGGATTTGTAATCCATCCCACTTGAGATAGAGCTGGAGCTAAGTCAAACAAAGCATGCAAGCCATAGGCAGCAACGAGATAGATCCATTTCTTTTGGATGACACTTTGGTAAACCCAGACAGTAAGGCTAATTTGAAGAACCAGAGCAAGCACACGCTCAACCCCTAGTAGATAGACCTGCCATGCTGATAGAGACTGAACTGTTTCTAATGTACTCTTTGTAAGAAGATTCGCCGCATCAGAGTTTGAAGATTGTAGGAGTGAAAAGAGGATCAAAAGGCTAATCAAACTTCCCATTCCGAGGTAGAGCATCTCCAAACCTCCATGTCCTAAACCATAAGCCAAAGCATCTCTATCTTCCAACTTTCTCTTTTTCTCCAACCATTTAAAAAAGATAAAACGGGCCGTCTCTTCAAAGAGGGCTGCCATAGCGATCCCATAAAGGACGTATAAGAAAGGATGCTCCTGCGCGAGTAAAATGGTTCCGTCTTTTTGCGGATGAAGTACCAGAAGGTGAACCATCTTCTCTAACACTTGAGAAGAAACAAAAAATGCGATTGCCCCTAAGCCCATCACTGCAAGAGAGATTTTAAACCGTTTTTTGGCATACCAAGTTCCACTTACTAGAATGAGAACCAAAGCAACCATGGTAAGGATAATATGTACTGTCATCTTTTTCTCCTATTCTGACTTATCAATATCTTTCTTCATCTCGTCAACGTTAAATTTCGCAAATAAATACTGGCGATCTTGGACTGGAAAACGTTGGTCCAACTGGTCGACTGCCCCAACCTCGATCATTCCTTCTTTGATAACAAAGTCCATCACATGCCCACCAAAGGTCAAGTCATCTGAGATAAAATGCAAATGGTAGCCTGCAACACTCACCCCATGGAAAATCTCCGGTGTCCAAAATCCAACAATGGTTCCCGATACATTTTCACGGCTATATTCAGGTTGGTGAGTCGCAACCTCAGCAAACTTGGTGTCTGTTGTTGATTTGGGAATCATCCGCACATGCATTTGTGAAAATTCACCATGAATCTTGATAGAGCGAAAGAGATTTTCCCCATCATAGTAGGACTCAATTCGCTTTTCCAATTCCTTGTCCGTCATCTCAAAGCGCTGACGAAAAATCACTTCTGCTTGATGAGGGACCACTGCTGCATAGGGAATAAGAGCATCCGCTGCCACCTCGACGATTTCAGGCGTTTGACCAGATCCCTTGGCTTGGTAAGCCTTGCCATCAAGGACAATCAACTCCCCATCAATCGAATCCAAAGTTCCCAATCCGAGGTCACCATGTTCCAGCAATTCTCCTACTGTCATGGTTCCACCATAGAGACCTGCCATTAGGGCACCTAGAGTATTGTATTGAAATAATTTTACCGGTTCCTGCAATTTTCTATCCATTCTCTTTCTTATCTTCTTTTCAATGAATCATTATACTTTCTAAGTATACCACATTTGCTCCTAGTTGTGAAAGGGAGAAATGCTTTTCCCATTGCAAAGGAGGCAAAAAAAAGGTACAATGTAACAAAATCAACGGAGGTCTGGAATGAAGAAAGAAAGTAAATACCAAGCAGTCGTTTCCTTTCTCAAAAAAGGAATCGAATCAGGAAAATTCCCAACAGGTAGCCGACTTCCCTCTATCCGTCAACTGAGCCAAGACTTCCACTGTAGCAAGGACACTATCCAACGAGCCCTACTGGAATTGCGCCATGAACAATACCTCTATGCCAAACCTCAGAGTGGTTACTATGTTCTGGAACAAGGACAGCATCAGGACTTGGAAATCGAAGTCACTGATGAACATGCCAGTGCCTATGACGACTTCAGAATCTGCGTCAATGAAACCCTAATTGGAAGAGAAAACTACCTCTTCAACTATTATGACAACCAAGAAGGACTTGAGGAACTGAGACAATCTGTCCATCAACTTCTTTTCAACCAAGCCCTCTACTGCAAACCCGACCAACTGGTTCTGACTTCGGGCACCCAGCAAGCTCTCTTTATCCTTTCTCAGATCAACTTCCCAAGTAAGGGAGAGGAGATTTTGGTCGAACAACCGACCTACCACCGAATGAACCGCCTCTTGGTCGCTCAGAGATTGGCCTACAGAACCATTGAACGCCGTATTGATGGGATTGACCTTGACGAACTAGAAGAACAGTTCAAATCTAGAGAAATCAAGTTCTTCTATACCATTCCTCGCTACCACTATCCTCTTGGACATTCCTATTCTGATCAGGAAAAAAGGGCCATTCTGGATCTAGCAAACCAGTATGGTGTTTACATCGTAGAGGATGACTATCTAGGAGATTTAGACCCTAAAAAAGGGCAGACCTTCCACTATCTGGACACTGAGGATCGGGTCATTTATATCAAGTCCTTCTCAACCAGCCTCTTTCCAGCCCTTCGTATTACCGCTCTCATTCTCCCAAATGCCCTAAAAGAGGCTTTTGTTTCCTACAAAAATATCCTGGACTATGACAGCAATCTCATCATGCAAAAGGCGCTCTCTCTTTATATTGATAGTCAGTTATTTGAAAAAAATCGATTGGCCCGTCTTACCCTTCAAGAGAACTATCAGACTCGGATGAAGGAGCTACTTGAAAAAAACACCTGTCCCTTGCCTTACTATCCTCTACATGATGGCCTTCTGCTTGATTTGAGACACTATCCTAAGATTGGCAGTCTCAAACACAGCTCACTCAAACTAGACTTTTTTGAGAAGGCTTATTTGGACGCCTGTCCTTATCAGTTTGCCAAAGTCTCGCTCGAAAATCTAGAAGAGTTATTGGAATACATAAAAGCAGAATTGGATTAAATTCCAACTCTGCTCTTTTTTATTGTTCAACTTCTGTTAGTTTCGCTGCTTTTTCTAGATAGCTTTGATAGGTCCCGTCATCTTTTAGTTTTTGGATAACCTTATCGACTACTGCTTTCAAGTCTGATTGATTCTTCTTGATAGCAACAGCATTGGCTTCGCCGTCTTTCATCGTCAAATTAACAGTTGCAACGGCAAGATCCGAGTTTTTACCTGCGTAGCTAAGAGCAACTGGTTCATCCATATGAACAGCATCCACTTTTCCAGCCTGCAATTCATTAACTGCTTCCCCCATATTGGTCAAGGATGTCAATTGGGCATTTGGCAATTGTTCCTTGACCATGGTTTCTGGAACGGTTCCCTTTTGAGCTGCGATATTGGCACTTGCAAGGCTTGAAAGATCCTTGTACTTGTCTAAATCGGCTTTTCTAACCAAGAAACTCATCTTGTTTTCATAGTAAGGGATTGAAAAGTCAAAGACTTCCTTTCTCTCATCTGTGGCACTAATTCCCGCAATGGCTAAGTCAGCCTTTCCAGTTTGAAGACTAGTCAAGACATTGTCAAAACTCATGCTAGAGATTTCAAGTTTAACCCCAAGCTCATCCGCAATCGCTTGAGCCATATCAATATCTGCCCCAACCACTTGGTTTTTACCATCTACCAAGGATTGGAATTCAAATGGTGCATAGTCTGGGCTGGTCGCAACGACTAGCTTTCCTTTTTGTTTGATAGCGTCCACAGCAGACTGGGAACTATCCGTACTTGATTGACAAGCTACTAAAATCACGCTAGCAAGCATGCTACATACAACTAATATCCATTTTTTAAATTTCATAAATAAACGACCTTTCTGTTATTTCTGAATAATTATAACTCTTTTAAAAATACTTGTCAACCCTTTTAGAGATTTTGACTGCAAAACAATTCTTTTCATAAAAAGAAGACTGATTTATCACAATCAGCCTTTTATTCTGTATATTTAAACCGTTTCTTATAGTTCGACAATCTTCCCTGTTTCAAAGTAAACAACCCATTCACAGATATTTTTAGCGTAGTCTCCGATACGTTCCAAGAAGGAAATGACCTGGAAGTAATCACGACCTGTAACGATGGCTTCAGGATGTTTCTTAATTTCTTCTGTAGCCAAATCACGAATGCTATCAAAGTAATGGTTGATTTTTTCGTCCATCGCTGCTACTTCGTAGGCTTGATCCACCGAACCATTCAGGTAAAGTTCGAGAGCAGCTTCAACGAAGTTTTTCACATCGCGCCCCATTTTTTTGATTTCTTCCTCAACGACAGGGATACGTTGTTCCCCCTTCATACGAATAGTTGCTTTTGCGATTGACACTGCATGGTCTCCCATGCGTTCCAGGTCTGATACTGCCTTAAGAACGGTCAATACAGTACGGAGGTCTTGAGAAACAGGTTGTTGAAGCGCGATCATTTCAAATGATTTCTTTTCGAGTTTCACTTCATATCCATTTACTTCTGCATCTTCCTCAATAACTTCTTTTGCCAAATCACGATCATGTGTGACAAAGGCACGCACTGTACGATTGATTTGTGAGAGCACTTCTTGTCCCATGGCATAGAACTGGTTGTGCAATTTCTCCAAATCTTCTTCAAATTGAGATCGTAACATCATTCAACTCCTTATCCAAATTTTCCTGTAATATAATCTTCTGTTTCCTTGTTTTGTGGGTCTAGGAACATTTTCTTCGTATCGTTAAACTCAATCAAATCACCATCTAGGAAAAAGCCTGTTTTATCAGAGATACGAGAGGCCTGTTGCATCGAACGTGTTACCAAGAGCATGGTGTATTTATCTTTCAGACCATACAAGGTTTCCTCAATCTTACCAGCCGAGATAGGATCCAAAGCTGAAGTCGGTTCATCCAAGAGAATAATCTTGGGACTGGTTGCTAAGACACGGGCAACACAAACACGTTGCTGTTGGCCACCTGAGAGACCAATGGCTGAATCATGCAAGCGATCCTTGACCTCATCCCAGATAGAAGCACGTTGCAAAGCTTTTTCTACTGCTTCATCCAAAACATGTTTATCCTTGACTCCATTGATACGTAAGCCGTAGACAACATTTTCATAGATAGACATAGGGAAAGGATTGGGCTGTTGAAAGACCATACCGATTTCCTTACGCAATTCAACCGTATCGGTACGTGGACTGTAGATATTGTGGCCATTATAAATCACTGTTCCAGTTGTTGTCACCTCAGGATTTAGATCGCCCATGCGGTTGATGGCTTTGAGCAGGGTGGACTTTCCTGATCCAGAAGGACCAATCAAGGCTGTTATTTCCTTAGGTTGGAAAGAAAGGGAAACACTATTCAAAGCCTTCTTTTTATTGTAATAAACGGACAGGTCTTTAACCTGCAAAATCGGTTCTGTCATACTGCTTCCTTTCTAACCAAAGTGTCCCGTTACATAGTCATTGGTTGACTGTAGCTTGGCATTTTGGAAAATATTGGATGTCTTATCATACTCAATCAAATCACCCAAGTAGAAAAATCCTGTGTAGTCACTCGCACGAGCAGCCTGTTGCATACTGTGGGTAACGATAATGATAGTAAAATCCTTCTTCAACTCCAACATGGTTTCTTCCAGCTGGGCTGTCGCAATCGGATCCAAGGCTGACGCTGGTTCATCCATCAAGAGGATATCTGGTTTAACAGAGATAGCTCGCGCGATGCAGAGACGTTGTTGCTGACCACCAGAAAGCATCAAGGCTGATTTGTGAAGGTCATCTTTGACCTGGTCCCAAAGGGCAGCCTGACGGAGCGAAGTTTCCACAATTTCATCCAAGACCTTCTTGTCCTTGACTCCTGCACGTTCATGAGCAAAAGTAATGTTGCGGTAGATAGACTTAGCAAATGGGTTTGGCCGTTGGAAGACCATTCCAATATGCTTGCGCATCTCATAGACATTGATTTCTGGACGGTTGACGTCAATCCCTCGGTAGAGTATTTGACCTGTGACCTTGGCAATATCAATGGTATCATTCATCCGATTGAGACTGCGAAGATAGGTAGATTTCCCAGATCCAGAAGGACCAATCAAGGCCGTAATTTTATTTTTTTCAAATTGCATATCGATGCCCTTAATGGATTCATTTTTACCGTAGTAAACATGTAAATTCTTGGTAGAGAGGGCCACTTTTTCTTCAGGGAAGGTGATGATATGCTTTTCATCCCAGTTATATTTTGACATGGCTTCTCCTTTAGGCAGCGGTTAATTTCTTGTGTAAATAGCTTCCGAGTTTGCGTGCTCCAAAGTTAAAAATCAAGATAAAGATGAGGAGCACGGCGGCAGAACCAGCAGATACGATGGTAGCATCAGGAATGGTTCCTTCACTGTTGACCTTCCAGATGTGGACTGCCAAGGTTTCTGCTTGACGGAAGATGGAGATGGGACTGGTAACACTGAGGATATTCCAGTTAGACCAATCAAGGGCTGGGGCGGATTGTCCTGCAGTATAGATAAGAGCGGCGGCCTCACCAAAGATACGGCCAGACGCCAAGACAACACCCGTAACGATGCCTGGAAGAGCTTCTGGAATGACAACATGGACCACAGTCTCCCAACGAGAAATTCCAAGGGCAAGTCCAGCCTCACGTTGCGTATGGTGAACGTGTTTTAAACTATCCTCAACATTTCGAGTCATCTGTGGCAGATTAAACACCGTCAAGGCCAAGGCACCTGAAATGATTGAAAATCCATACTCAAACTGGACTACAAAAATCAAGTAACCAAAGAGACCCACAACGACTGATGGTAGAGAAGACAAGATTTCAATACAGGTTCTGACAAAATTTGTCACAGGACCCTTTTTTGCATATTCAGCTAGGTAAATCCCCGCCCCCATAGACAAAGGCACAGAGATAATCAAAGTAATGACCAGAAGGAAGAAGGAATTGTAGAGCTGAATCCCAATACCCCCACCTGCTTGATAAGAGGAAGACTTCCCAGTCAAGAAAGACCAAGAGATATGAGGTAACCCTCGAACCAGGATGTAGAGAATCAAGGACGCCAAGATGGTCACGATGATACCCGCGATGGTATAGAGGACAGCTGTTGCAAGTTTATCTAATTTCTTAGCGTGCATAGTTTTTCTTTCCTCTTTCTTTCGTAATCAATTTAATCACACTGTTAAAGGCCAAACTCATTAAGAGCAATACCAAGGCCAGTGACCAGAGAACGTTATTATCAACCGTTCCCATGACGGTATTTCCGATCCCCATAGTCAATACAGATGTCAAGGTCGCAGCTGGTGTTGTTAGCGAGGTTGGGACAACGGCTGAGTTTCCGACAACCATCTGAATGGCAAGGGCTTCACCAAAGGCACGCGCCATCCCAAAGACCACTGCAGTGAAAATACCTGAACGTGCTGCTTTCAAGGTCACACGCCAGATGGTTTGCCAACGAGTGGCTCCCATAGCTAAACTAGCTTCACGGTAATGACGAGGAACAGCACGCAAGCTGTCTGTTGTCATAAAGGTTACAGTTGGTAGGATCATGACAAAAAGAACGAAAATCCCTGACAAAATCCCAAAACCAGTTCCACCAAAGACGCTACGAACAAAAGGCACCACAACTTGCAAACCGATAAATCCATAGACGACTGAAGGAATACCGACGAGGAGTTCAATGGCTGGTTGCAAAATCTTTGCACCCTTTGGTGAGACTTCTGTCATAAAGACTGCAGCTCCGATAGCGAAGGGTGTTGCGATGAGGGCAGATAAAATCGTCACAATAAAGGAACCCAAAATCATCGGAAGGGCACCAAATTGTTTCCCAGAAGGATTCCAAGTTTGTCCAAAGAGGAAATCAAAGATGTTGACCCCATTGACAAAGAAGGTCGATAAGCCTTTTTGGGCTACAAAAATCAAAATCATGGCCACAATGATAACAATCAAAGAAAGGCAGGTGAAGGTCAAACCTTTACCAAACTTCTCAAGGCGAGAGTTCTTTGAAGGAGAGAGTAATTTTTTAGATAATTCTTCTTGATTCATTATTGACCTCCTTCTACTGCTGTAACGGTACCTGAAGCATCCTTTTGGACTTTCATTTCATTGATAGAGATATAGCCCATGCCCTTAACAATTCCATTTTGAGCTTCACCTGAGAGGACGAAATTCAGGAATTCAGCAGCTAACTCATTTGGCTGACCAAGTGTGTACATATGTTCATAAGACCACAAAGGCCAGTTATTTGTCGTTACATTTTCAGACGTAGGTTCATACCCATTCAGTTTCATGCTTTTCACGGAGTCATCTACATAGGCAAAAGCTAGGTAAGAAATGGCTCCAGGCGTTTGGGATACAATCGACTTGACCATCCCGTTAGAATCCTGCTCTTGGCTCTGCATTGCTGCTTGGCCATTCATAACGACCGTATCAAACGTCGCTCGTGAACCAGAACTTGCTGCTCGGTTGATGATTGAAATGGCCAGGTCTTTGCCCCCAACTTCTTTCCAATTGGTCACTTCACCTGTAAAGATTTTGCGAAGTTGCTCGGTTGTGAGATTTTCAACATCCACTTCCTTGTTTACAATCACTGCAAGACCAGCCACTGCAACCTTGTGGTCTACTAGAGCTGAAGCATCGATTCCTTCTTTTTCCTCTGCAAAGACGTCAGAGTTCCCGATGTCAACTGCTCCAGACTGGACTTGGGATAGTCCTGTACCCGATCCTCCACCTTGAACATTGACTGTTTTTCCGATGTTTCTAGAACCAAATTCATCTGCTGCCGCTTCGACAAGAGGCTGAAGAGCAGTTGAACCAACGGCTGTCATGGATTCTCCACGATCAATCCAGCTAGCACATCCTGCAAGAGAACCTGCCATCAAAAGAGCTGCAAGAGACATGACGAGCTTTTTTCTTTTTTTCACTGTTATTCTCCTTGAACATAATGATAAATGTTCTGATTTCTTCCGTTTGTCCTGATCATCCAATTATCATCAATGATTGTCCCGCTTTATTTTATCTAGTCATTCTTAGGAGCGGACAATTCCATCGTATAATATAAGTAATAATGAAAGACTATCAGAAAAAACTCATACTTCCACTATAACATAGAATAGGCTCTTTGACTAGCTTTTTCACCTGAATCTGAGTCCTTTTGGATAATAATTTTTTAAAACATTTCCCGTTACCTTGGCAAAGCCTAATCCGTTTCCTTGAACCACAACTTGGTACCATCCATTTGGTCGAGCTTCAGACAATTGAACAGTCTCGCCAGCCACATATTTTACAAAGTCCTCATCATTGATTTCAACACTTTGTTTTACTTGACTTGGTTTCAAGGCTAATCCCAGAGCAAAACTTGGTTCGAAGCGTTTCTTCTTAAAAGTACCCAGATGAAGTCCATTTCGGGCAATTTTGAGTTTCCCTAGATCAGGTAGCATCTCTGGCAAGAGATAAAGTTGGTCTCCAAAAGTTTGTAGAAGGCCAGTTAGTGTCACTTTGAGATGTTTTTGGGCAAATTCCCGCCACAAGGCCAGCTGTTCACGACTAAGATTGGTCTTGCTGGCTTTGAATTTGGCTGCTGGATTTTCTCCCTTGAATTGCAAATGGGCAACAAACTGACCTTCTCCCTTAAAATGATGAGGGTACATCCGAGCCGTTTCAGGAAGATTAATACCTGCTACCATACCGTTCACATGCTCGACTGGAAGCAGTTCAAAATCATAAGTATCCAGCAACCAGTGGACGATTTCTTCATTTTCCTCTGGTGCCCAAGTACAGGTCGAGTAGACCAGACGGCCACCCTCAGCAAGCATGGTGACTGCATCTTCTAAAATCTTTCTTTGGAGACTGGCACATTGATTCGGATAGTCGATGTTCCAATAATCCATGGCATCTGGTTGTTTACGGAACATCCCTTCACCCGAGCAAGGAGCATCAAGGACAATCACATCAAAGTATCCTTTAAAGACCTTGGCTAAGCGATCCGCAGACTCATTGGTCACGACTACGTTTGTAGCTCCAAACCGTTCCATATTTTCCACTAAAATCTTAGCTCGCTTGCTTGAAATTTCGTTGGAGACAAGGACTCCTTGATTAGCCAGATAAGCTGCTAGTTGAGTGGATTTTCCACCTGGTGCTGCCGCCAAGTCCAAAACCTTCATACCGGGAAGGGGTTGAGCTACCTGGGCCACCATTTGGGCTGCAGGCTCTTGCGAATAAACGAAACCTGTCACGTGCTCTGGTGACTTCCCAGAAACCTTACCATAATACCCCCAAGGTGTATTGGGAATAGCATCAGCAAACGATAACTGACTTTCTTTTAAGGGATTGACCCGAAAAGCCGAAACCGCTTCTTGTTTAAAAGAGGCAAGAAAGTCTCTTGCCTCATCTTCTAGTATCGCTTCATATTTTTCAACAAATCCTTCTGGAAATTGCATTTAGTTTTCTTTCCTTTCGTAGATATAAGACTGAATCTCTTCTTGCATCTCGATTGGCACCATCATGACAGGCTGACGCGTTTTAAAATCAGCGGGCTCACCCGATACCGTAAGAAGGCGATAACCCAGACTTTCCCCTAAGATACTGGCCGCAGCGTAATCCCATGGCTGCAGGTAGGTAATATAAGTCAAAAGACGACCCGATAAAACCTTGGCAAAACTAATGGCCGCACTGCCATATACACGGACACCCAACGCTGCTCGCCCCAAATCCGCCAAGCCCCACTCATTGCTCTCAAACATACCTGAGTTGCCGGCAACTAAAAATTCTTGAAGAGGTTTCTTTTTAAAAGGCGGTAAGGGATCATTATTGCGGCAAGGAGGAAAGGCACCACCACCATGGTAACAATCACCTTTCATGACATCATAAATAATACCAAATTTGCCCACACCATCCTCAAAATAAGCCAACATCACGGCAAAATCTTCCTGCTGGGCGACAAAGTTATTGGTACCGTCAATGGGATCAATCACCCAAACAGAACCTTGACCTACTGCAGCACGTAAACAGCCCTCTTCCGCGCAAATCAAGTCCTCAGGATAGGTGGACTTGATCCGTTCAACCAAGAGTTCCTGGACCTCCTTGTCCAAACGCGTCACCAAGTCTGTAGGCGAAGACTTGCGCTCAACCTGCAAATCTTCTTTCATGTGAGCCAAAATATAGTCAGCAGCTTCCTGCACAATCTGTTTGGCAAATTCAAATTTAGTTTCCAAGAGAAATCTTCCCTTCTCTTTTTTCTTTTGCTAATTGAACTGCATGATAGAAGGAATAACCGCTAGCGGTTTCAAATTCGCGACCTAAGCGCTTTTCTTCACTTTTGCTTGGGACGACAGACTTAAATTCCTTATAGGAATTTAGCAGTTTTTTTGCTTCTACCTTATCTTCATAAACAGCTTCAACATCATTAAAAAAAGAAAGCACTGAAGCAAGTTCTTCAGTGCTCCACGACAAATCTAGTGGGTAACTATACTGTTTGTTCATCTATCCAATACCAGCTCTCAATGTTGCTTCTTTTAGTTCTTGTTTACGGTAACTACGAGGGAGAAAAGCACGGATCTCATCTTCATTAAAACCGATCTGCATACGTTTGGTATCTATAATAATTGGGCGACGCAAAAGACTAGGATATTGCTCAATCAACTGAAGCAACGCCGATACTGAGATACTCTCTACATCAATATCCAATTTTTGAAAAATTTTTGAACGAGTTGAAATGATGTCATCAGTACCATTTTCGGTCAAGGAAAGAATATGTTGTAATTCTTTTCTTGTTAAAGGACTAGTCATAATATTATGCTCTTGAAAGGGCACTTTATGCGTCTCTAACCAAGCCTTTGCCTTACGACATGATGTACAACTCGGTGATAAAAATAGTGTAATCATGCTTTTCTCTTCTTTTATCTATACTTGCTATTTCTATTATACAAAAAAATAAAGCGCTTGACTAGGTATTTTTAGAAAAAAAGCCTATTTTTTCATAGAAAATAGACTGTTTTCTGCAAAAATCTCCTGCTTTGCAAGTTTATCTTTAGGATAACCTAACAATAAATAGGGAGTAGAGCAACTTCTCTCGTTTTTTATTAAAAATACAGAATTTTTTCCACTATTTCCTTGAAGCTTTGACAAGAAGGAAACTGAATATTCCTTCATACAAAACAAAGAAAAGTACAAAGGCATGGAGGAAGAAAATCTCTGGTAAAATCAGAATAACTCGATCCTTTGCTGGATCAAAAAGCCAAGTATCATCTCCCCAAAAGAGAATCTGATGGAAAAGCGTAAAAAATTGCTCGAACCCAATCAACACTCCTACAAGCCCAATGGCGAGAGGCAATAGCACTAGGGTCAGGATACTTTTACGATATAGTGCTAAAAAGCCTTTTTTGACAATCTTTTTAACAAAGAAATAGAAACTTGGAAGTGTCACCAAAGTGACCAGCTGAACCAAGTGGAAGAGATTCTTCACCACCGCAAAGTGGTGTAAACCAGCCGCTGACGAACGGAAATCTGGCGTCTCTAAGACCTGACTAAAGGGATTGGTCAGGTAATTCATCAAGATATGAAAATTGTACTGAATGGTTTCGGGCTTTAGATAGACTCGATCCGCTAAGTTCAGCCACTGAATCTCCATGGGATAGAAAATCCATGCCAGATAAATGGTTAAGAGAATAGAAATGGAAAGGAGAAAGAGCATACTTCCCCAAAAAGTCAGTTTAGTTCTCATCAAAATTCCACTCCGCAAGGCTAGACACCACATGAGTTGGTGCGATTGGCAGGTTCGCTACTTCTTCTGCCTTGGTAAAACCTGTCGTCACCAAGAGCGTTGGAATACCATTGTCAATCCCTGCTCGGATATCTGTCAGGTAGTTGTCCCCAACCATAAGCAATTCTTCTCTTTTCAAACCTAAGTGCTCAACCGCCTTGCCCATGATGATAGCATTTGGTTTCCCAATATAAACTGGTTTCACTCGTGTTGCCACTTCAAGTAGGGTTACCAGTGAACCAGCTCCTGGCAAGAGACCACGTTCCGTCGGAATATTGAGGTCTGGATTGGTTCCGATAAAGTGAGCTCCCTTTTGGATAGCTAGAGTCGCCGTCGCAAATTTTTCATAGTCGACTTGCCAGTCCAGTCCAACTACCACATAGGCAGGATTTTCCTTGTCTTCGACATAACCAGCTGCCTGAATGGCATCCTTGAGTCCTGCTTCTCCGATGACATAGACTGTCTTTTCCAGTCCCAAGTCATTCATATAGTCGATGGTTGCCAAGGTTGCTGTATAGACAGTTGATAGAGGCGTTTCGATATTAAAATTCTGAGTCAACATCTCTTGAACGCTCTCAGGAGTACGAGTTGTATTGTTGGTTACAAAGAGATAAGGAATTTCTCGCTTTTGCAACTCATGGACAAAAGCCTCTCCTGCCGGAATTCGGTCTTTCCCCTTGTAAATGGTTCCGTCTAAATCAATTAAATAACCTTTATAAGCCATATCGCCCTTTCTAATTGCCTTCAATTTCTTGCCAAGTAATCATAGCTTGGGCATTAATCTCGCCATCACTGATAATCTCATGCTTGCTTTCTAGTCCCTTGAGTTCATAAGCTGAAGCAATCATGCCACCTGGTCGCACTTCTTTGACATATTTGAGATTGATTTTCTTTGGAATATACTTGGTCAAAAAATCGGCTCCCATGACCTCAAAAATCCAATCCAGGTATTTACTGTTATTAACATGACCATTCATATCCAAGTCGTAAAAACGAACATGGTAGTCTTTACTGATTGGATCTTCTAGATTTGCATACTTTGGCCCACGGATGAGTTTTTTATCAAACTCAGACTGATAAGGCGCAACAATCTCCGGTTCGACAGCATGAACTTTTCGACTGTCTCTGTCCATGAGAACAAAGGTTGCCACCATGCGAATGATTTCTTGGCCTGCTTCATCATAGATAGTGAAACGGCGGTAGCAAAAAAGACGATTGTAAGTCAATGCTTCTGTTTCAATCGTAATCTCCTCAGCAAAGCGAGGCAAGCGAACCACGTCAATCGCATAATCTGTAATAATCCAGACCAAATTGTAACGTTCTAACATATCCTTGTCACTAACTCCCAGTTCAATCGATTGCATACCTGATACTTGCAGGGACAGCAAAATCACATCTGGAAGTTTGATATGACCGTTCATATCCGCCATATCAAAAGGAATTTTTATTTTCATTTGATAAGTTAAACCCATTGTTCTACTCCAAAATAAATCGTTCTGCTACAGTGTCTCCTAAAAAGAGACCTCTCTTTGTCATTCGGACACGATCACCGTCGATCTTCATGAGACCTTGTTGAACCAAGTCTTTGATGATCTCACCATAAAGTCCATCAAAGGATCGTCCGAATTTCTCCTCAAATCGCGCCATAGAAACCCCAGATTTCTTTCGGAGTCCTAGGAACATTTCTTCTTCCATCTGCTCCCTTTGACTCAGGTGTTCTTCTGTTATCCGAGCATTTCCTGCCTCTACCGCATTGAGATAGTGGCGGATAGGACCGTGGTTTTTATAACGTACCCCGTTCACATAACCTGAAGCACCCGCACCGATACCATAATACTCGGCATTGTCCCAGTACATGAGATTGTGGCGACTTTCAAATCCGGGTTTAGAGAAATTGGAAATCTCATAATGCTCAAAACCAGCTCGCTCCAGTTCTGCGATGATGTACTCAAACATCTCCGCTTCTAACTCTTCCTTGGGTAGGGGCAATTTCCCACGTCTCATGCGGTTCATAAAGACCGTATGATTCTCTAAAATCAAGCTATAAAGACTCATATGAGGAATATCAAGCGAGATGGCTTTAGCCACATTTTCCTTGACTTGATCCATAGTTTGACCTGGAAGAGCATAGATTAGGTCGATTGAGATATTGTCAAAACCAGCCAGTTTGAGGCGGTCGATATTCTCATAAATATCCTTCTCCAAATGACTGCGCCCAATCTTTTTCAGCATTTTGTCATCAAAAGTCTGCACACCTAAAGAAACACGATTGACTGGCGACTGTTTCAAAACCGCAATCTTATCCGCGTCCAAGTCTCCTGGGTTGGCCTCAATAGTCAACTCTTCCAAGACAGACAAGTCTAGATTTTTAGTCAAGCCATCCAAGAGCACCTCTAATTGCGGAGCTGACAAAGCCGTTGGCGTCCCACCTCCAATGTAGAGAGTTCGTAACTTTTGGATATCATAAAAACGAAACTCCTCTAGCAAATGCTCCAGGTAACTATCTACTGGTTGATTCTTGATAAAGACCTTTGAAAAGTCACAATAATAACAAATCTGTGTGCAAAAGGGAATATGCACATAGGCGGACGTTGGTTTTTTCTGCATAGTACTTATTATACCACAAAGACAGGCTTGCAGATAAAAATCACCATCTCCAAAAACCAGAGATGGTGATGCATTATATTTCAGTAATATCGATGATAATTTCTTCTTGGCCTTCAGCGACGTCTGGAGTTGCTGACTGTTCTTGCCATTGCTCCTTGAGATTGTTAAAGGTTTCCTTTGACGCTTCTGTCGCTTGTCGAGCACAGTTTTTAGCTTGGTCAAGGACACTATCAAAAGTAATTTCACCAGATTCTACTTGTTCCTTTGTTTTCAGCACAAAGTCAGTTGCCTGTTCCTTCACTTCTGTTAGTTTTTCACAAACCTGCTCTCTAGCATATTCTGGATCTTCTCTCAAATCATCTAGAAAATCCTGAGCTTGACTACAAACTTGCTTACCCTTGTCACTTGTCAAAAACAAAGCAAGAGCCGCGCCTGAAACCGTACCTAAAAGGATAGAGGATAGTTTTCCCATAAGATTTCTCCTTTTTTATTTTTTGAAAAATTTACTTGCGACACGAAGAGCGGACAAGCCTGCACCTGTTTTAATGGTCTTTGAACCAGCAGATGAAGCTTTTTTGCCTAAGACACGTGCATGTTGGTTGAGGTCAGATACTGACTCAGATAAGTCCGCCACCGCCGTAAAGAGTGGATCAATAGTCGCAACTTTGTCGTTAATATCGTCTGCTAACACATTAACCTTAGCCAACAATTCATTAGTCTGATGCAAGGTAACGTCCACATCTGAGCTCAATGTTTTGATGGTCTTCTCTGTCTCATCAATCATACGACCTGCTTTTTGAATCGTGATTGTCAAATAGACTAAACAGACAATCAAAGCAATCGCAACAAGTATATATGCAACTTCTAACATTTATTTTTCCTCCTCAGTATGATAGAAAGGGGCTTTCTTTCGATTTTGATAAAGTATGATAAAAATACCGAGTCCGATAAGAACAACTGATAACCACTGGGAAACTCGCAGACCAAAGAACATGAGACTATCCGTCCGCATGCCTTCGATAATCATACGACCAAAGCCATACCAAATCAAGTAGAATGCCGTAATATGACCACGTCTGATTCCCTTTAATTTTCGTCTAAAAATCAGAATCAAAGCAAATCCGATCAGATTCCAAACCGACTCATATAAGAAGGTCGGCTGACGGTAGCTGCCATCAATGTACATCTGGTCACGGATAAAGCCTGGCAAATAATCCAGACTATCTACTGCTGCACCGTAGGCTTCTTGGTTAAAGAAGTTCCCCCAGCGTCCTAAACTCTGGGCAACCATGACGCTCGGTGCTGCAATATCTAAGAAATCCCAAGTATTAATCAGCTTTCTATCTGCAAAGATATAAAGGACAATAGCGCCCGCTATCAAACCTCCATAAATGGCCAAACCACCATTCCAGATGGCAATGATTTCACCTGGATTTTGCAGGTAATAATCTAAGCGAAAGAGTACGTAGTATAGTCTAGCACCTAAAATCGCAACTGGAAAAGCAATCAGAATGAAATCCAAAATATCATCTGACAGGATTTTCTTTTTAGGAGCTTCCTTCATGGCAAGGTAGACTGCCAAAACCAAACCAGCCACAATACACAAAGCATACCAACGAATAGAAAAAGGACCGATTTCAAATGCGACTGGATTAATCATTTTTCACCTCATTTTGAGCGATCAGACTTGTCAAGCGTTCTTCAAATAAACGTGTCGCATCAAAGCCCATTTCCTTAGCACGGTAGTTCATGGCAGCCGCCTCAATGACAACAGAAATATTGCGTCCTGTTTTTACTGGGATGCGGATACGTGGAATGGCTACACCAGAAATCTCGATTTCTTCAGCATTATTTCCTAAGCGATCGAAGGTCTTATGCGTATCATAATTTTCCAAATAAACTGCTAGTTGAACTTGTGAAGAATCCTTAACTGCACTTGCTCCGTAGAGACTCATCACATCAATAATCCCCACTCCACGAATCTCAAGTAAATGCCTCAAAATTTCAGCTGGCTCTCCCCAAAGGGTCATTTCGTCTTTTGCAAAAATATCTACACGATCATCTGCCACCAAACGGTGTCCACGTTTCACAAGTTCCAGACCAGTTTCACTCTTACCGATACCGCTATCCCCTTGGATCAAGACACCCATGCCATAAATGTCCATCAAGACACCATGAACACTGGTCCGTTCTGCCAAACGAGAATCCAAATAGCTAGATAATTCTCCTGACAGGCGACTAGTAGCTGTTCGACTGGTTAAAATCGCAATCTTACATTCCCTGGCAGCTTTCAACATTTCTTCTGGAACTACTAAACCACGCGCAACAATAACCACTGGTGTTTCTGGTTGAAACATCTTGGTCAACACCTTATAACGGTTGTGAGAAGACATGGAGACTAAATAGGACCATTCCTTCATTCCCAACAGTTGAAGCCGCTCCGGAGTATAGTAATCAAAATAGCCCGTCATTTCCAGACCTGGTCGAGAAATGTCCGCAGTATTGATTTCTTTTTCAAGTAAATCGCCTTCACCATAAACAATGTCTAATCTGAGCTTTTCAATGACTTCTTTTACTAAAACCGACATAATTTCCTCCTTCAATCGAGTTCTCCCTACTATTATATCAAATTGTGGTAGGAAGTTTCCTTTTTTTGCAGGATTTACAGTATTTATTTGGAAAGAAAAAAGGCTAGACAAGTCTAGCCTTTCATTTCAAATTAGAATTTTTTACGTTTACGAGCTGCTTCTGATTTACGTTTACGTTTTACAGAAGGTTTTTCATAGAATTCACGTTTGCGTGTTTCTTGAAGAGTACCAGCTTTAGTAACCGCACGTTTGAAACGACGAAGTGCATCGTCAAGAGATTCATTCTTACGTACTACTGTTTTAGACATTTTTTTCACTCCCTTCAAGTTCAAGATCTATTCCATTTTACACACAAAGTGAATAATTGTCAAGAGAAAAGCAACTATAAACTTCTATTATTTTTACTTTCTTCTTTTGAAGATGAAGTAAATCACTAAGATGCAGAGAGTCAAGCCCAAAACAGCTGGTTTTACAATCGATATACCACTTCCTCCACTAAATAAAAGACTATGGGCAACCTTCAGAAACGCTCCGATCACTACTGTTGCTAATAATCCATACCAACGTCTACTCCATGTTAAGGATATAATCGCCGTAAAAAATGCTAGAATCGTCGCCAGAATGATAACTTTTTCAATACTCCATCCGCTCGTAAAATAAGTCTTCTCAAAATTCAAAAACTCAATTACTTTTACATCAACTATTTCCGGCTTTGGGAACCAAAACATACTAGTAAATAGGCAAAATATAGAAAAGAAAATCAGGCTATAGGATTTTTTATAAGCTCCCATTACAATTGGAATAATAAAGAGAGGGCGAATATACCAACTCAGAGTATTCTGGTGTCTAGTAAACGCCCACTCAAAGAAGCTCGTATCTGATAAAAAAACGACAATGGTAGCAATCGTTAGAAACAAGAAAACAATCCCACCTATTTTATCTAACGTTTTTATTTTCATAACTTTTCCCTTCTTGAATTCATAAAATTAATCTATCCATGGCAGATTCCCACTAAGTGAATTATCAACCGCTAATCGTTTTAGTGGTAAAATATCAATGTTCTTCCAACCACACTTTTATTCTATTGTCAAGATATCTATTTGCTCATCGTTAACGATAATTGCTTGGTGGTTATGAAGCGGTAGCAATTCAAGCTGCTTTTTATACATTTCAAAGGTATTTTTGCTACTATCAGTAAAAGGTTCCTCACCATAATGTGGAAGGATGTAAAAATCCACTTCATCCAATCCCGTTGTATCAGATAACTCTGTCGCTACCGTCTTGTCGTCCATGAGTTTATTGTAGTCAATATCCTTGGCTGTAATGATAGCCCCTGCTGATTCTCCCACATAGACCAACCCATCTCTTATTTGCTCTTTGATGAGAGATAGAAGTTGCTTTTTCTTTAATTCTTGCAATAAATAAAAGGTATTCCCGCCTGAGATATAAAGAATCTTACTTTGGAAAATCTTTGCCTGTGCAGTTTCTCGATCACAAGAAGCAATATCTAGAACCTCTATCTCAAATCCTAAATCTTTGAATGTTTGCTGAGCCTCATCGATATAGGCAGTATAATCCTCTTTGTTCCCAGCGGTAGGAATAAATAAAACCTTGTTTTCTAGATTCTTTTCCTTTGCATAATCGCTAAAAAGCTTTTTGACTCCAGCAAAGTATGAACATAAAAATAATTGTTTCATGATGTACCTCCATTAATTTTTAACAATTTTATAAAGGATCCATGATCCCTTTCTTTGACTAGTTACGAGCTCAAACCCTACTGATAACAAGAAACGTCTAAATGCTTCTTCGCTTTGAACCTCTGGTAAAAAGTAAGACAACTTGTTATATTCACAAGCCAGCAAGAGCATCCCGTCTGATTTGAGTATTCTTCTAAGTTCCATAAAAGAAGCCTCTAGGTCCCGCCAATGAAAATGAGTTTGAAAGGCTGTGATTAAATCAACACTTTCATCAGAAAAGCCTGTCTCCCTAACGTCTCTTCGTTCAAAATTTAGATTAGTCATCTCTACCTGTTTGGCTTGAGCTATTGCAGTATCTGAAATATCGATTCCAGTTATGGTACTTTGCGGAAAAGTTTCTTTCAGCAGGATGGTTGAACGACCATTCCCAACTCCTACATCTAAGATTACAGGGTAAAATGTCCTATCCAGATGACGAATTGCCCATACAAACATGGGGAGATAGGTTCGATTCCACAATTTCATCATTCGTTTTCCTAGAAAGCCCGAAGGATTCTTTGATTGCTGAATTAAGCGACTAAACAGAAACATTAAAAGTAAAAAACAAATAAAACCGATTATATAAATCAAAGTTCGAGCCTCCCCGTATAGCTATATTATACCACTTTAGCAGGATAGTGAACATTTGAAGTAAAAAGCCACTCACTCCAAAGAGCAAGTGGTTCTTGTCATTTTACTTTTCAAGCAAGCTGAGCGCTTCAGCATCCGCAATAATAGTCACATCAGGGTGGTTTTGTAGGCTACTTGCTGGGAGGTTCTCAGTCACTGGGCCTGATACTGTGCCAGCAATGGCTTCTGCTTTCGACTCACCGTAAGCAAAGAGAATAATTGACTTGGCATCCAAGATGTTTTTAATCCCCATTGAAATGGCTTGAGTTGGAACATCTTCAATCTTGTCAAAGAAGCGAGCATTAGCTTCGATGGTAGACTGGTCAAGTTCTACTAAATGCGTTTGGCTATCAAATGGAGTGCCAGGCTCATTAAATCCGATATGTCCATTGCGACCAATTCCCAAGATTTGTAAATCAACAGGATGGTCAGCCAAAATTTGATTGTAGCGTTCAACTTCTTCTTCAGCATTGTCCTTAATCCCACGAGGCAAGAAGCTTTCTTTAAATGGTTTTTGGTTGAATAAATGTTCTTGCATAAAATGACGGTAAGACTGAGGATTGTCTCCGTCAAGTCCCACATACTCATCAAGGTTTACACTGGTTAGATTTGAAAAATCAAGGTCACTCTCAACGATTTCCTTGTAAAACTCAAGTGGACTGCTCCCTGTCGCAAGTCCTAATGTTTGAGCGCCATTGGCCAATTTTTCCTTCAAAATCTCAAAAGCTACTTTTCCACCTTCGACTTGATTTTCAACTTTTATAACTTTCATCTTTTCATCCTCCGTTTTAATCTATATTTATTATATGGTATAGACCAATTTTTGTCAAGTGAAAACGATTTAATTTCTAAAAAAAGAGCGCCCAAACTTGAAACGTGTTATAATGGATAAGATTAGAACTTAGAAAGAATGATGAAAAAAATGAATACAGCTGATTTTGATTTCCACTTGCCTGAGGAATTGATTGCCCAAACGCCACTTGAAAAACGAGATGCCTCCAAGCTTCTCATCGTAAACCGGGAAACGGGAGAAATGCAGGATAAACACTTCCACTCCATTATTGATATGCTGGAACCTGGAGATGCACTCGTTATGAATGATACCCGCGTTCTTCCTGCCCGCCTCTATGGCCAAAAAGAAAAGACGGGAGGCCATGTGGAACTTCTCCTACTCAAAAATACTAATGGTGATGAGTGGGAAGTTCTGGCTAAACCTGCCAAACGCCTCAAGGTTGGCACTCGTGTCAACTTTGGCGATGGTCGCCTCAGCGCTGTCGTTACGGAAGAATTGACCCACGGAGGCCGCATTGTCCGCTTCGAATACCAAGGAATCTTCCTAGAAGTCTTGGAAAGTCTAGGTGAAATGCCACTACCACCCTACATCCATGAAAAACTGGATGACCGTGAACGTTATCAAACCGTCTACGCTAAGGAAAGTGGCTCTGCTGCAGCACCGACTGCTGGCCTCCACTTCACCAAAGAACTGCTAGCAGAAATCCAAGCCAAGGGTGTCCATTTGGTTTATTTGACTCTCCACGTTGGTTTAGGAACTTTTAGACCTGTTTCTGTGGACAATCTGGACGAACACGAAATGCACTCCGAATTCTACCAACTTTCTGAGGAAGCAGCAGCCACTCTTCGCTCTGTTAAGGAAAATGGTGGACGCGTCATCGCTGTCGGAACCACCTCTATCCGCACGTTAGAGACTATTGGTTCCAAGTTTGACGGGCAAATCCAGGCTGATTCTGGCTGGACCAATATCTTTATCAAACCTGGTTACGAATGGAAGGTTGTGGACGCCTTTTCAACCAACTTCCATCTGCCAAAATCAACTCTCGTCATGTTGGTTTCTGCCTTTGCAGGCCGTGAATTAGTCCTAGATGCATACCAGCACGCTATTCAAGAACGCTACCGTTTCTTCAGTTTCGGTGATGCCATGTTTATCTATTAAGAAAATCCCTATTAGGAAACCTAATAGGGATTTTTCTAATCATTCCATACTAAACTTTGGATCTTTCAAACTCTGAACACTGGCATTGATAACTGCTCCGATAATCAAAATCTTAGCAATAAGAATAAACCAGAACATCATGACTACCACGATAATGGAACTGAAAAATCGAACGTCAACTAGGTGATTAACATAGTTATTAAAATAAACAGAAAAGATATTCAATAAACCGATAAGAGTTAGCAAAACAAAGATACTTCCTGGTAAAACATAGCGGATTCGTGGCGTTTTTACTTTTGGAAGGAAATAGTAAATCATGACTAGAATGGCAAAGATCAAGGCATAGACCAGAGGACCTGTAAAATCTTGCAGGTAAGAAAATAGCGGACTGTCTGATTGCCAGTAAGTTTTGAGGAGGTTGAGCAACATACGACCAAACATACTCAAAAACAAGGCTAGGGCAAAAAGAATCTGCAAGCCGAGGCTAACAAGCAAACTCATCAACTGATGGGAGATAATTCCTCGACTTTTGGTCACCCCATAGGCTTTATTAAAGGCTTTTTGAAGGAAATCCATTGATTTTGAAAAGGTCCATAGGGCTGACAAAACAGCAAAACTCAGCAAACCAGTCGATGGTTGAGTCAGAACTTCTCGGACAATCTTAGCGACCACATCATACACTGTATCAGGCAAAAATTCCTTGATTGTCAGTAAGAAATTTGAGACCGGAATCTGAAAATAAGGCAAAATATTGACCATTATCATTAGCAAAGGAAAGATTGAAACCAACCAATAGTAGGCAACCGCAACACTGGTCAACTCACTATCAGATGCTTGATAATAATGCAAAAAAGCTTTCAATAAGGGCTTATCCAATAGCTCCTTCCACCACTTTTTCATATCCCATCCTCCGTCATTTTCTTCATCATCTAAGTTCTTCTGATTAAATCTAGCATATCATAAGGTAAGGTATTTGCAGCCTCTTTCAGAGAATAATTTTCTAAATTATTCACATTTTGTCGTAGTTTTTTGGCATACTTGGCTGTTATCAGTTTAGCTTCTTCGTATTCAAAGATTGCCTTACGTTCGAGATAGTAACCTCGTAGCATTTCATCGATATTGTTTGGCTTGATGCGATTGATAACCCGCTCAACAAAGGCACCACTTCCGATAATGGCCGTCTCGCGTAGACGAGACTCTTGCATAAAACTAATCAGAGAACTCTTGTAAACCCCTTTTAGGTTTTCCAAACTCTCGATAATCAGCTCTGTATTTTCCAAATACAACTCTGAAATCTGATCATAGTCAACTGCTAGTAGTTTACGAGATTCTTCATTCATCCAACTACGGAAAGTTTTGCCAAAGGTAAACATTTCATGGAGTAGAAAGCGCAGTATCCGTAAAGAAACTAGGAAGTAATAAGTCACTCTAGAAGCGAAATTCCGATTGATACTCTGCTCCATGTTTTTTAGGTAACGTTGGTAAACTCGATAGCCACGCTCGCTGATTCTATTTTCTTCGTAGGCTTGCTCCAAACCGTCACTCTCAATACTCAAGATAAGAAGCTTGAGAGACTCCCAGTCCTCTTGGACTCTTTTATTTTCCTGACTAAGGATGAGATTTTCAATCCGACCATGATAATTATCAATAGCTGCATAAAGAGGAAGTTTGTTCTTGTGATGGTCCAGCTCTTTTTCTAATTCTGCAGCTACATCATTCAGAATCGCAATATGCATCAAATGATCCTTGCTTTCCTCTTGTTCTTCAGATAAATGAGGGAGGACTAGTAAACCCGTTAAAAAGCTCAGCAGTGTAACGCCTGCTACAAGGAAGAGCAATAAAGGATATTCCTGCTCCAAATGACTTGGTATGAGGAGAATGGTCGCGATAGATACTGTCCCTTTGACACCAGAGAAGGTCAAAAGAAGCATATCTTTCATGTACTTATGAATTTTTTTCTTAAGTCGACGCGTCCTCACAAAGTAAAAACCAGCAATCATGACAAAGCGGATGGCAAAAAGCAAGAATGACAGTAAAACAACAGATACTAGTAAGAGTAGGGGGTTATAAAGGGGATTAGTCAGGATAGGTTCTGCTATCATTTCCAATTCCATCCCCAAGATGACAAAGACAGATCCATTGAGCATAAAGGTCACGGTATGCCAAACAGTATCAGTAACGGTATCAACTTGGGCTTCGAGGAGTGTGATTTTCTTGAAACGACTGGCCTTCAAAATCCCTGCAACTACAACTGCGATAATCCCTGAAACATGGATTTCTTCGGCGATAAAGAAGGTCATAAGAGGCAAACTCAGTTCAAGCAAAAGTTCACTCGCTATATCCGTCGCTCGCATACTCAGTAAAAATGTATGCAGGAAACGATTGATCATTGCCGTCACAAAGCCGACCGCAAAACCACCTATGATAGACAGGGCTAAAGAAGTCCCAGCCTGGCTAAGAGAAAAAGCACCTGTTGTCCAGGCAGCCAGAGCTACTCGAAAGGCTACCAAACCAGAAGCATCATTTAAAAGTCCTTCTCCTTTGAGAATATTGGATACCCGCTTTGGGAAACTAAAACGCTCAGAAAGAGAAGCAAAGGCTACCAAATCAGTCGGACCAAGGGCTGCCCCAACAGCCAAGCAAGCCGCCAAGGGAAGGCTGAGCCAAAGAAGATGGGCCAAGCCACCCAAACTCAGGGTCGAGATGAAAATCACTGGAAAGATTAAGTAAACAATGATGCGCCAGTGTTTTAAAATAGCCGTAACATCTGCTTCTTCAGATTCTCTGAAAAGCAAGGGCCCGATAACCAGTGCTAAAAATAACTCGGTATTGAGATGAAAGTCGGTATTTGGCAAAAAGAGACCAATCACAATTCCCAAAAGGATTTGTACTAGGGGAAGAGGCAAAAAAGGCAAGAGTTTATTAGTCGTACTGGAAACAATTAAGACAAATAAAAATAGAATCAGGTAAATGAGTAATTCCACGCAATTCCTCCTTAGTCTTTTTTACAGCAAGATTCAAATATCTCCTTCTGTTCTTGGATTTTTTGATCAATCTTGGAACAGTCTTTGTGCTCAATTTTTTTCTGGCACCGTTCCATTTCAAGAGCCACTAACTTTTTCTTGATTTTGAGCATTTTCTTACTCATATGCTCTTTGTCGAGCACTCCAACTGCTCGCTCATGTTGCGTTGACTCAACAAAATTTTGGCGCATAGCCTCTAATTTCTCACGTAGGTATTGTTTATCCATGCCTGTATCTTTCTAATTTTTCAATCATAACTACAAACGGGGGGTTGTTAACTTGGTTGAGGATTCGATAAATCACAACTGTGTACTCTTGTTGGTTCAACTGACTCACAAAGTCCAAAACAGCATCCTTTTCAATATCTCCTCCCTCATGACCATAATAAATCATAATGGCAATCCGTCCACCCTTGACAAGCAAATGACAAAGCTTTTCAAGTGCCTCAATGGTAGTCTGAGGTCGGGTAATAACAGACTTATCAGCAGATGGCAGGTAACCCAGATTAAAAATTCCTGCCTTAGCTTCTGTCACAAACTGATCGAGCGTCTCATGCCCTTGCAAAATCAACTGGACATTCTCTAAACCTGCCTCATTTAAACGGTCTTGGGTTTTATCCAAAGCTTGTTTCTGTATATCAAAGGCATAGACTTGCTTTGCTAGTTTGGCTAAAAAAAGCGTGTCGTGACCATTACCCATGGTCGCATCCACAACAATATCTTCTTTTGTCACGACTTCAGCCAAAAATTCATGTGCCATCTCAAGTGGTCTTTTCATTTTTAAACTCCTGTTTTACAGCCTTGCATCCTTGAACACTGCCCCGTCGTCTCATTTCAGTTTCAATAGCATTTAGCACTTCCCATTTATTGAGGCTCCACATGGGACCAATCAACATATCTCTAGGCGCATCTCCCGTGATTCGGTGGATGACGATATGCTTGGGAATGATTTCCAATTGGTCACAAATGACCTTGACATATTCGTCCTGACTCATCAGTTGCAAGCGTCCTTCGTGGTAATCTCGCTGCATACGCGTATTGGTCATGAGATGGAGCAAGTGCAGTTTAATTCCTTGAATATCATTATCTGTGACACAGCGGCGGACATTTTCGACCATCATCTCATGAGTTTCCCCAGGCAGTCCGTTGATTAGATGGGAAACAATCTCAATCTTAGGATATTTCCTCAATCGTTTGACCGTTTCTACATACAATTCATAGGAATGGGCACGGTTAATCAAGTCAGAGGTTCTTTCATATGTAGTCTGTAAGCCCAATTCCACCGTCACATGCATGCGTTCTGCTAACTCAGCTAGGTAAAGGATGGTTTCGTCTGGCAAACAATCTGGGCGTGTTCCGATATTGATTCCCACTACACCTGGTTCGTTGATTGCTTGTTCATAACGCTCCCGAATCACTTCCACCTTTTCATGGGTATTGGTAAAGTTTTGAAAATAAACCAGATACTTTTTAACATCCGGCCACTTGTGGTGCATAAAGTCGATTTCCTTATAAAATTGCTCACGGATAGGAGCATCTGGTGCTACAATGGCATCTCCAGAACCCGAAACTGTACAAAAGGTACAGCCCCCATGAGCCACAGTTCCATCCCGATTGGGACAGTCAAACCCCGCATCAATAGGAACTTTAAAAGTCTTTTCTCCAAAGAGTTTTCGATAATAATCATTCAAGGTATTATAAGATTTCATAACTTTCATTATAACAAAAAATACCCACAATCTCAAAAGCCTGACTTTGCCATAAAATCCTCTGTTTCTCGTTTCCTTTAGTGATTTTTTATGATACAATATGGGTATGATTTTAATGAAAATAGCGTCTATTTTATTATTGATTTTAACCTTGGTAGTTTGCTTTATTGTCACCAAGCTTTTCGGACTGAAAAAACTAAGAATTAATTTCGCGGATTTAGCTTTTCCACTTTTGGTATTCGAGTACTACCTTATCACTGCTAAAGCCTTTACCCACAACTTTCTACCGCGACTTGGCCTAGCACTTTCACTCCTAGCAATCCTCCTAGTTGTCTTTTTCCTCCTCAAAAAACGAAGTTTTTATTACCCTAAATTCATCAAATTCTTCTGGAGAGCTGGTTTTCTCCTAACCTTAATCATCTATATAGAAATGATTGTCGAATTGATGATGATAAAATGATCACTAACCCTGTATTTAATTACCGGGTTTTTCTTTTACTCCTTTACCTAAAAAGACCAGAGGTGTACTGACCCCAAAAAGTTAGACAAATAATTTATCCAAAGGATTTAGTTCTGTATTGCACGGGACTAAGTCCTTTTAGTTTTGTCTTAATTCGTTTGCTGTTGTAATAATCAATATAGTCTACAGTGGCTTGTTCCAATTGCTTAAGCGACTGAAACGACTCCTCATAACCATAAAACATCTCCGATTTCAAGATGCCAAAGAAGGACTCCATCATTCCATTACCTGGACTGTTTCCCATTCGTAACATAGATGCTTGAATGTTCTTATTCTCTAGGAACCGATGATAAGAATCGTGTTGGTATTGCCAGCCTTACTCACTTAGAGTGAATTTCCTCAATCCAGTCATTACAATGCTCAAAAAAACCGAAAGTTAGTATTTCCTATCTAACTTTCGGGATATAATTCAATATCTAAGCTTCTCGTTTAGAAGCGAATTGCTTCACGTGTTTTTTCATATGAAGTCACAAAACGATTTGTAACTCCTGGTTCTGCAACTTCCAAGGCTTGAGAAATCTTCTCAAATGATGCCCGATAGTCAAACTCTTTCTCAAAAATTTCAAGTGCTTCGTTGAAAGCCTCTTGGATGCGTTCATCAAATGAACGGTAACGATTTGAGTATTGGAGAAGTTGCTCTGTCAAAGTTGCATACTGAACAATATCGTATGTTTCTGTCTCAAGTACTGCCATATCATTCGTTGCAATTTCAAGAATTCGCTTAACAGATTCAATATTAACCTGCGGTTGTTCTAGCTCCGCCATCAAATCTTCAGTGTTATGACTTGCAGTAAAGAAAAGTTTCAAGAAACTTTGAGGAATACCTGGCAAGTTTCTCTTCTCCATGTAACGTTTGATAGTATGCAAACGGTTCACATAGACATTTGCTTTTTGGCGAGCATTGAGGTCATCTTTTTCAATTTGCGCAAGTCGTTCGCTCACAGAAATTTGCTCATCTTCAATATCTTTGAGATTGCTTTGAAGCATTTCCAACTGTTCTTCAAGAACAGAATAGGCTTGAGCAGATTCTCTTTGGTCCTCTGTTACTTCTAAAATAGCGGTATCAAGTGCAGCTAATTCTTCTTGAAGTCGGCGAACATGATTTCCATCACTTTCTGGAAGAAGGTAAGTTTTGTTCAGGCGTTCAAGATCCTGAACAAGCACCTGGTTATTTTCTTTCAAGTGGTTGAGATAGGTTGGAAGTGTTGAGAGGAGATTCTCAACGACTTTTTGAGCCTCAATTTCACGAGTGAAAATATCATAAAGTGCGTTGATTTCTTCTTGAATGCGATTATTTTCATACTCTGCATTGTCCAACTCCAACTGACGAATGTTTTCTTGATTATTCTTCAAAGATTCATGCAAAAGTTGGAAACGTGACTCAATATCTGTTTCAGTAAAGTGGTAGTTGGCATCCAAAAGCTTACGATAACCTTCTTCCAAATCTGCTAATTGGTCTGGCAATTCCTTTGTCAAGGTTTCAACAAGAGCTGGAATTCGCTCAACGATGTGTGTCAAAGCAAGAATATGATTTTCAGTTGAATCAAGAATTGCTGCAGCTTCAACCGGGTCACCTGATGAATTTAGGGTAACAAATTGAGAGAATTCCGATTGGATGTTTTCCAATTGTTTCTCAATCTCAGGAAGAGCTTTCCCATATTTCTCTGAGTCCTCTGCAACCGTATGTTGAAGGGTTTCAAACAAGTCCAAAGCATGTAGGACGCGACCACTGTTCTTAGACTCTTGCTTTTCGAGTTCAGAAAGGGCATTGCGAATAGCTGCAATATCCTCTTCAATCAAACTAATCTGGCTTTCAATTTGATCAATCTTGTGAGCTGCTTTAAAGAAACGGAAAGAATTATTGTAGTTTTCAGCTTCAAAGAGGTGATTTTCGATGTCTGCAAATGAGTTCAGAGATAAATCAACCCATTTTTGATTCCATTCACGAAAGGTCACCTGACTTTGACCAATCAAGTGCATATTTTTAACGGCTTCAACCTCATCATTTACAGGAAGATTGTAGAGTTCTTCTTTTCTTTCTTCAAGCGCCGTTAATCTGCTTACATTACGCTTACGTAGAAAAATGGCTGTTACATAAGCTAAAATCAAAATGATCGCAATCGCAACCATTAGATAAATTAGTTGTCCATTAGACATATCAAACTCCTTTTATACTAGAAACAATCGTAATGATTATATCATATTTTTTAAACCAAGGGAACTATTTCCCACATTTTTTAGACGTCAAGTGTACTGTAAACAGCGTTTTCTTCGATAAATTCGCGACGAGGCTCTACCCGATCGCCCATCAACATATCAAAGATTCTATCTGCTTCAGCAGCATCATCTACTGAAACACGCGCCATCAAGCGATGTTCTGGATCCATGGTTGTTTCCCACAATTGGTGGTCATCCATTTCTCCTAATCCCTTATAACGTTGGATAGTTGGCTTTGAGCGCCCTTCACTATGACGTGCTAAGGCTTCTTGGAGTTTAATTTCTTGATCTGTACCCGGCTGGATGTATTCTTTAATCTCACTTCCGACTTTAACCCCATAAATCGGTGGTTGGGCAATATAAACATAACCAGCTTCTAGGATTGGCTTCATGTAGCGGTAAATCAGAGTCAGTAAGAGGGTTCGAATGTGGGCACCATCAACATCGGCATCGGTCATCAAAACGAGTTTTTGGTAACGAGCCTTAGTGACATCAAATTCTGCCCCAAAGCCTGTCCCCATGGCTGTGAAGAGACTCCGAATTTCTTCGTTAGCAAGAATTTTATCCATGCTGGCTTTTTCAACGTTCAAGATCTTACCACGAATTGGCAAGATAGCTTGGAATTCACGGTTACGACCAGATTTAGCTGATCCACCAGCTGAGTCTCCTTCGACGATGAAGAGTTCGGTTTCAGCAGGGTTGTTTGAAGAACAGTCTGCTAGTTTTCCAGGAAGATTGGAAATTTCCAAACCAGATTTTTTACGAGTGACTTCACGCGCACGCTTGGCAGCTACACGAGCCTTGGCAGCCAAAATCCCTTTTTCCACGATACGCTTGGCGATCTGTGGATTTTCCATGAGAAAATCAGAGAAGGCATCGCTGAAGAGGCGATTAGTGATCTTGACCACTTCACTATTGCCCAGTTTGGTCTTGGTTTGTCCTTCAAACTGCGGATTTGGATGCTTAACAGAAATAACTGCAGTCAAGCCTTCACGGACATCTTCCCCTGTTAGGTTGTCTTCATTGTCTTTTAGCAATTTATTTTTGCGGGCATAATCATTGATAACACGTGTCAGCGCTGTACGGAAACCTTGCTCATGCGTTCCGCCTTCATGGGTATGAATGTTATTGGCGAAACTCATGACGTTTTCGTGGTAACCGGTTGTGTACTGCATGGCTACCTCAACTGTGATATCATCCATCTCACCGTCTGTGTAGATTGGTGTATCAAAGATCACATCCTTGTTCTCGTTGATATATTCAACATAGCTAGCAATCCCGCCCTCATAGTGGTAATGTTTAGTCTGTTCGAGACCTTCACGCTTATCTGTGATGGAGATTCGAAGACCTCGGTTCAAAAAGGCTAGTTCTTGAATACGTTTATTTAATTTGTCAAAGTCAAAGGTCGTTGTTTCTGTAAAAATCTCTGGGTCCGGCGTGAAGTGAACTGTTGTTCCGGTTCTATCCGTATCTCCAACCACTTCAAGATCAGCAACGACATTCCCACGGTGGTATTCTTGATAATAAATTTTTCCGTTTTTATGAACCCGAACATCTAGTTGAGTTGAAAGGGCATTTACTACTGATGAACCCACACCGTGCAATCCACCTGATACCTTGTACCCGCCACCGCCGAATTTTCCTCCAGCGTGAAGAACAGTAAAGACGGTCTCAACAGCAGGACGTCCTGTCTTTTCTTGAATATCAACAGGAATTCCACGTCCATCATCCACAACGGTGATGGAATTATCTGGCTCAATAAGGACTTGGATATGACTGGCAAATCCTGCTAGGGCTTCATCAATTGAATTATCAACGATTTCCCAAACTAGATGGTGAAGGCCTTCTTTTGAAGTCGATCCAATATACATACCTGGACGCATACGAACGGCTTCCAGCCCCTCCAAAACTTGAATTTGACTGGCATCATAATCCTGTGCCTGTTGATTTTTGATTTCTTCTGTCATTTTTTCCCTTTTCTTACATGTCTATTGCTTGTCTCAGTGTCGCAACGTTTTTAAAAAGATAGGCATCCAAGCCGGCAGCTTTACCTGCTTCTACATCAATATTTCTGTCTCCAATGACCAAACCAGATGAGATATGATATTTATCACGTAAATAAATCATAGACTCTGGATCTGGTTTCCGTTTGAAACCAGAACTGGAAGTCACGACTTCTGTGAAATAGTCAGCTATCTGAGTCTTTGCAAGAAGTTCTAGCACTTGGTCATTTCGATGAGAGACTAAGAAATGACGGCCACCCTTGTCAGAGATGTCTTTTAGTAACTCTGGAATTCCCTCAAACAAAACTGGGTACTCTAGCTCACGCGCTTCATTCTCTTTGTAGTTTTCTAAAAAATTCTCGATGGCTGGGGCAAACTTCTCAATGGCAAAAGCCGTCGAAACCTTCAATGCTTCGTAAACACGGTCGTGTTCTTGCTCTATTCCGTATTGGGCTAAGGTCTCTACAAAGGCCGCTGTAGAAGTCTCATAATTATCCAATAGGGTACCACCTAAATCCCATATATAGTCACGATATTTCATACCGTTCATTATACCATTTTTTTATGAAAAAAGCGATGATTTCCTAGATTTTTCCAAGCAAAAACGAGAGTCGAACTCTCGTCTTATTGTTGATTTCCAAAGACATCTCGATAGAGCATGCCGTCTCGTAAACTTTCGGCATCTCCTCCCAATTGCTCTACCAACTCATAGGCAAAGGCAAGGGCAGTCGACGGTCCTCGACTAGTTGTTAGATTACCATCCATAACCACTGTTTGCTTTTGATAAATTCCGTCAGTAATTTGCTCCTGAACTCCGTCATAACAAGTAAAGTGCTTGTCTTTCAGGATACCTGCTTGATGGAGAGCGATTGGGGCTGCACAGATGGCAGCAATTTTCTTTCCAGCTTGGTCAAAGGCTTTAATCTCAGAAATGAGGGCTGGATTATCTCGTAGGTGAGCTGAGCCTGGCATACCACCTGGAAGAACTACCAAGTCATAGTCGGACAAATCACCATCAAAGATACGGTCAGCTTTTACCTGAATGTCATGTGACCCTGTCATCTGCTCTTCAAATCCTACCATATCACATGAAATATTTGCTCGACGCAAGACATCAACTACTGTCAAGGCTTCGATTTCTTCAAAACCCTGGGCTAAAATAACTGCTACTTTTGCCATGGTGGCCTCCTTATTTGATTTGTTTTAGGACGACTTTCTTTCGTTTGAATGGAACTTTTCCACTTTTCTCTTCTGCTAGATTGGTCTGGTAACTCATAGACAAGAGGAGACCGACACCGATGAGGTTACTAATAATTGCGGATCCCCCTTGAGAAACAAATGGCAGAGGAATCCCTGTCAAAGGAAGTAAGCCTGTCACGGCACCGATATTTTCAAAGATATGGAAGAGCAACATCATGATAAAACCAGTCGAGATGTAGGTGTAGAACTGGTTATTTGACCTGAGAGTAATCTTCAACATCCGATAGATGAGAAGCAAGTACAGGGCAACCACAAAGACTGAACCAATAAAGCCAAAGTCTTCTGCAATTACGGTGAAAATCATATCACTCTCACGTACTGGAATGAGGAGATTGGACACATTGAAACCTTGCCCAAACAAGCCACCACTTCCAATCGCAATTTGCCCCTGCGCCTGTTGGTAAGTCGTTGTTTGCGCAAAGTCAAAGGGATTGAGCCAAGCCAAGATGCGGTTGATCTGGTAAGTTGGCATTCCAATCTGATGCAAGAAGGCACGTCCATCCTTGCTTATAAAGATGGCCATGAAGCCTGCAACAGCAGTCACTCCTGTCGCAAAAACAGGAATGATAATCTTCCACGAAACACCTGAAAGGAGAACCATACCGGAAAAAATAGCTACAAAGACCAAGGCCGTCCCCAAGTCACTTTGTAGGGCTAAGAGGATCAAGACTGGTATGGTAAAGGCAATCATCCAACCAATCAATAGGAAATCCAAGGGAATAGTCCGTCGCCATTCCTTGTGTTTTTGAGTGAATCTTACAATGGCTCGAGCCAACATCAAGATATAGGAAATCTTCATGAATTCCGATGGCTGGAAAAGTGTCGTTCCACCAATCGATACCCAGTTCTTGGCACCTGTTGACGCTACAAGATTTGGATTGTAGAAAACAAGGGGGAGGACCATCAAAGCCAACCCTAGACCATAAAGATAGGGAGTCACCTTCCATAAAAACTCGGTATTAAAGAACATGACCACAAATCCAATGACAAGACCCAAGGCAATCCAAGCGATTTGCTGACCTAGAATTGGTAATACATTATTTGGATAGTCATGACTAACTGCTATATAAATGGCCACTACTCCAATCACCAGTAAACAAAACACTGGTAGGAGGAGGCTATAATCGACTCGAGAGTCGAAGGAACGTTTCATATTTTTTACCTTTTCTCTTTCTGGGATTTTTCTTTCATTCTATTGCGACGAGATTGGAGAAAATCAGCTACAGCAGGCTCTAGCTGTTCTCTAGAAAGAACCTGAACAGCCCTTTCTTTTGACAAGGCCTGAGCGATTTGTTTGCCGTAACGCTTGCTGACAACTCGGCTGTCTAAGATTACAGCAACCGAACCCTGGTTGGGCCGTCTAACAGTACGACCAAGGGCTTGCTTTAACCGAATGATAGCCATCGGTAACTGATAATCATAGAAAGGATTTTTTCCTTCTTGGCGCAGTTCTTGGTTTAATTTTTTGGTTAAAGGCTCTTGGGGATTTTGGAAAGGCAATCTCGGAATCACTTGAATCACGCAAGGATGGGTTGAAAAATCAACCCCTTCCCAGAAACTACCTGTTCCAAGCAAGATCTGGCGTTCGCCTTTTTCAAAACGTTTTTTCAGTTGGCTTGGTTCCCCATTTTTATACTGAGCTAGATGCGGTTGGTCGAGCAGGTCCGAAACTGCCAGCAACATTTCTTTTGAGGTAAACAAGACCAATAAGGGTTCTTGAAAGGCTTGTAAACGTCGGATGACAGAAGTCACTTCACTCGCATAGTAAAAAGGCGAAACTTCTTTCACAAGAGGAAAATCATCGATTAAAAAGACTTCTTGTTGCTCCTGCTTTGCTACATCAAGTCTAACAAGTGGAGCATCTGAAAATCCCAGTAAATCTGCTAAGGAAACCCGATTGCTGATTTCAAGTGTGGCAGATACTCCTAGGAGCCTACAATCTTCTGGCAATAAGTCTGCTAGTATAAAGCGACCGTTTTTGCTTGAACAAATCAAGACATCCTTACTAGATTTCTCTGCTGGAGCAAGCCAAAATTCACGGTCCGCCGTAAAAAAGTTTGCAATCTCTCTGTACTCTGGGAGACCTAACTCCGAAAAATGTTGGCGCAACTGTTCGAGAGAATCCAACCACTTTCCATTCTTAAGATCTGACTGATACTGGTCCATCAAGTAACGACATTCAAAACCTATACTCTCAAGCAAACGTTTCTGAATCAAATCTTCCTCTGTCTCCAAGGACTTTTCAATTTGAGTAATAAGATCCTCAAGGCGATAAGCCTGCTGGGCTAGATTTTCAAGAGCTAGGAGCATTTTTTGAGCTTCATCCAAGATCACCAAACGGTTGTCGATAAACTCTGGATTGTCCTCCAAACGAGTGACCAGATAAGCATGATTGGTCAGAAGAACACGACTGGTCTTGGCCTTTTCCTGCCCTCGTTTCCAAAAATCCTCTGTAGCAAATAAACTTTTCTTTGAAAGCTTACCATCGTGGACTAGTTCAGGCAGAAAGTGCTGGTAGCGATAAAGTTGCCCTATTTCGTCCAAGTCACCTGTCTCTGTCTCTGTTAGCCAGATGAGCAGTTGCATTTTAAAGCGAGTAAATAGACGATTGGACTCAGATCGATAGAGAATTTGATGAAAAGCATCCAATTTCAAGTAATTTTGAGGCCCCTTGAGACTATGAATTTCCAGATGGAAGACCTCTTTTAAGCGCTGACCTTCTTCTTGCATGATCTGATTTTGAAGAATTTTGGTCGGAACACTCACTAGGATACCTGCTTGACTCTCCAAGTTCAAAGCTGGGAGGAGATAACCATAAGTCTTGCCCAGTCCCGTTTGGGCTTGGATAAAGGAAGTCTGGTGTTCTTCCAATAATTGCTCAATCTTCTCCGCAAATTCCAGCTGTTGTGGACGCTCCTCCAGCCCCAATAAAGAAATGTTTTTAGCAAAGTCTTTGGATAACTTTCGTGGGACTAATGCTTTGCTTTCCTTTCTGAGGAAAAGCCCATGAAGTTCCATCAAATCTGGCGAAGACAAGAGAGATTGTTGCTGATAGACCTCCTCAATCACCAGATAACTTTCATAGAGAAGGTTGTCTGCAAGGTTTAACAAGCTTTCTAAGAGCCCTTTTGGTAGCTCAAAAAGTTTTTGACGCATGTAAAGCAAGAGTTCAGCTGTTGCCTGAGCATCTGACAGGGCAGTATGGGCATGTTCCAGCTCAATGCCCAACTCTTGACAAAGGATACCTAAGTTATACTTTTCAAACTGAGGATACAGAACTTGGGCAAGCTCAACTGTATCCATCCGAGGTGTGCGCAATTCATATCCTTCAAAAAAGAGAAATTCTGCAAGAAGGTTAGCATCAAACTGTACATTGTGCGCAACAAAAATACCGTCCTTAACCAATTCAAAAATTTTTCCAGCCACCTGAGAAAACTCTGGTGCCGCAGCCAAGCGTTGATCGGTCAGACCTGTTAATTCTTTGATATGAGAATCCAAGGGTTCGTGAGGATTGACATCAGTCGCATACTGATCGACAATTTCGCCATTCTCAATCACCACAATGCCTACTTGAATAATTTTTGCCTTGCTTCCGGTGCTGGTCGCCTCTAAATCAACGACCACATACCGATCATTTCTCGCATTCATCATTAAAAATTATATCAAAAAAAGCATGATTTGACACCCCTCAACTTTGATTACAATCTCGCTTCATTTGTGAGTTTAATAAAAAATCAAGACCTTAAATGTGAGAATTTCATGCAAGTTCAGCAGTTGGTCGCTGGTTCTGAGGTATTTGAAAACCTTATTAACAAACCTACATCAACATAAAAAGACAACCAAGGTATTAGCTACCTTTTTGAGATATTTTTTTCATTGTTTTCGGAAGAGCTTTACTAATTTCGGTAGGCAAGGCAAGGTAATTTTCTTGAGCTAGTTCTTGCGCGATAGCTGAATGAAGGTGAGCTGCTACCACCACTCTCTCATAGAGACTGGCTTGGTGAAACTGACCTGTAAATCCTGCAATCATCCCAGCCAGAGTATCTCCCATCCCACCAGTTGCTTGATAAGGGCCTCCGACTTCTAATTGATAATATTCAGGCTGACCGACTTGCCAGATACGAGTTGCCGGACCTTTCTCAACTAAAATCGTTCCTTTAGGAAAAGCAGAAAGAGCTCTAGCAGTCGTCTCTGTATTTTGATGGTCAAGAACTATACCAGATAATCTCTCCCATTCCTTTTGGTGGGGAGTTAGGATGAGCTGACTAGATGGGAATGGCAAATGACCTTTTGCTAAGATGCCCAAAGCACCGCCATCTGCAATCAAAATCTGGTCTTTTCTAAGGCTGTCACAGACCCGTTTTACGAGTTCTTCTCCGAATACATCCTCTCGCAGACCTGGACCCAGCAAGACAACTTCTGCCTTCTCGAACTGTTCTTTTAGTAATGCTTTATCCTTTAGAGAAAATGCCATGGCCTCAGGTAAATGACTGTGCAGAGCCGGAATGTTCTCCTTATCCGTGCCAACAGTCACCAAACCTGCCCCACTTTTAACAGCTGCAATGGCTGACATGATGATAGCTCCCTCATAAGGATAGGTCCCTCCCAGCAAAAGCAGACGACCGTAATCTCCCTTATGACTGTGACGAGACCGTTCCACAATGACTTTTTCTAGTAAAGTTTGATCAATCACTTTCATCGTTATTTTCCTCAACTATCCTTTATCTGATTGTTTTAAAACAACTTGATAGACTTTCTTAGTCCACTCTTCCAAACCTTCTCCATCATGGTCAAGATAATACACCCTATCTAGTAATCGACTTGGAATAATATTTTCAAATTGGCACTTATTATGAGTTGGAATAATGCAAATATACAACTCACTTAATAAATTAAGCATGTCCTTAATTTTTGCAACATGGTAACCATCAAAAATATAACCAGGAACTTTAATCAAATCTGTATAGATAAAATGAAAACTTACTCCAGGAATAAACTTATCTTGTAATTCTTTCTCTGAAGGAGCTCGACCTAATAAACGCTCCATCGCTAATCGATAACCAGAACTTGTATTTGACCACCCTAACATGACATAGTCAAAATAATCTATCGGATCAGATGCAGTATTTCGACTATCCAAAACCAACTCCTCAGCATCTAGACCAAAGGCTTTCACAGCAGATAAGAGCTGACCAGTTTTAAGAATAGAAATCGCTGCATCTATAGTCGTAGTATGACTACAGTAGTCTGAAGTCACTAACCTCTTATGTAAATCATAAGTCGAGGCTACTCTTTTATCCGTAGGGGTAAATGGTGGCAGAAAAGGATGCTGACAGAGGTAATCTAAAATCTCTTTTTTTAAACAAGAATCAGCACACTCGATACTTGTTTGACGTTTATGAAGTTTTTCGTAAGCTATAAATTTAGCAATTTTTTCTAATTCCCACTCTTGAATATTTGGATAATCAATTAGTGCTAAGTGATATATTCCGTCCCATTGCAAACTATATTCTCCATTATAAATTTTTAAAATCATCTAATCACCTCACTCCATTATACTACAAAAGGAGGTTCAGACCTCCTTTTATCTATTTTCCCTTAAATTCCGCAAAGGTCTGTAAGATTTTAGCTGCCACTGCTGGAGAAGGCTCTCCTTTTAGCTCAAACGTTTCATCTGCATATGGAGTAAGACCAGCAAAATCTCCTATCTGGACAGAGTAGAGAGATGTTTTAAACAGTTCAATATCATTTTGGTCATTTCCAAAAGCAATGAAGTTCTCCCCACATAACTTTTCAACAGTTGTCGCCTTATGAGTATCCAAGGGATTAACATAAAGGCACTTTTCATGCGCATGATAGGAGAGACGAGCCTGTCCTAGTCTTTCTAGCTGACCAAGCAGATCATCAAGCAAATCCTCATGGTCACCCATATAAACGACTACCTTAATCGGAGTCCCTAAGTCCTCAAGTTTCTGATGACGAGCCACCTTTAGGGGATCCACACTAGAGATAAATGGAATCTTCTCCACAATCTGACCACTATAGTCAAAGCAATCATCTACAAAGAAAGGGAGATTATAGGTCTGGCAATAATCCACTAGCGCCTGATAAACTCTAGCATCGAGATTCCTTTCGAAAACAGCCTTCCCTAGATGATAGGCTACGCCACCATTCAACCCTATGACCAAGCGTTGACTGAGTTCAGGGCCTAATAAACCCAAGCAATCCCGATAAGAGCGAGCTGAGGCAAATACAAGCTCATGCCCATAATCTTCAGCCTTTAAAAGAACCTGCTTAATCTCCTCATCTATGGTCATGTAGTCAAAAGATAGTGTCCCATCCAGGTCAAATACGAATTTCATCTTCCTAGTCCTTGTTTAGTGTTCGAAGCGCTGCCTGATAGGTTTGCTCCATCAGCATGGTAATGGTCATAGGACCAACTCCACCCGGTACAGGTGTGATGTGACTAGCAAGTGGTACAACGGCATCAAAGTCAACATCTCCACAAAGCTTGCCATTTTCATCTCGGTTCATCCCAACGTCAATGACAACCGCTCCTGGTTTGACAAAGTCAACAGTCACAAACTTAGCACGACCGATTGCAACCACAAGAATATCTGCTTTAGCAGCTACCTTGGCAAGGTTATGGGTGCGTGAGTGAGTCAAGGTCACAGTCGCATTTTTAGCCAAAAGAAGCTGAGCCATTGGCTTTCCGACAATATTTGAACGACCAATAACAACCGCATTTTTACCTTCTAGATCAATCCCATACTCATGAAACATTTCCATAATTCCTGCAGGTGTCGAAGGAATCATAACTGGATGCCCAGACCATAAGCGTCCCATGTTTAGCGGATGGAAACCATCCACGTCTTTTTCGGGGTCAATGGCTAATAAAACTGCCTCTTCGTCAATATGTTTTGGCAAAGGTAATTGAACCAAAATCCCATGCCAAGCTGGATCTTGATTGTATTTGGCAATCAAGTCTAACAATTCCGCCTGGGTAATGGCCTCTGGAACTCGCACTACTTCACTACGGAAGCCAGCAGCGAGAGCTGACCGTTCCTTATTGCGAACGTAGACTTGGCTGGCAGGATTGTCCCCCACCAAAATCACTACCAATCCTGGAACTAGACCTGTTTCTTCTTTTAGTTTGGCCGTCTTTTCAGCCAACTGTCCTTGTAACTTAGCCGCAAGAGCCTTCCCATCAATAATCTGAGCCATATCTCTTCTCTTTTCTATCAAATATCCTCTATTATATCAAAAAATAACTCGCCATCCTAACACTTCTTGCCTAATGGACCTTATAGTCTGAAACTATAAGAAAAAGCCCTTGTCGAGCTTTTATGCCTATTTATACTAGGTAAATCTGTCATGCTTTCTTTTTGACTTTTGGAGCCGGTAAGACTTCATACATCTCCTTAATTAATTTCATTAGAAATGATTTATCTTCAATGTCTTCTATCAAAATCATCTCCTTAGCTCCTTCATAAGGACGTTCAAGCCTAGTCTGTCCCAGTTGATCCATGACCACCTTCACAGGCTTCAGTAACAAACGATTATCATAAATTCCTCCAATAATCTTCCCACGATAATAAAGGATATACTCTCCCATCATTGGACGATAACTCATCTCCTCTAGCTCTGATAGCTGTTCGAGAATAAAATCTAAATATTCTTTACTGGAAGCCATGATGCCTACTCCATTTCTTCTAAAAATGAGGTATTACAAAACCTTACTCAAGAAATCTTTGGTTCTTTGTTCTTGGGTTTGTTCAAAGACTTGCTCTGGCGTTCCATCTTCGACAACAACCCCATCCGCCATAAAGATAACACGGTCTGCTACCTCACGCGCAAAGCCCATTTCATGAGTCACAATCACCATGGTCATCCCTGATTTAGCGAGGTCTTGCATAACAGCTAGAACTTCTCCAACCATCTCAGGGTCTAGGGCTGAAGTCGGCTCATCAAAGAGCAAAACATCTGGTTCCATAGCAAGTCCACGTGCAATGGCAATCCGTTGCTGCTGACCACCTGACAAACTCTGTGGATAAGCCGTCGCCTTATCTGGCAAGCCAACTTTTTCTAACAGTTCCTGTGCTCTTTTCTCCGCAACTTCCTTGCTTTCACCTTTGGTTTTAATTGGTGACAAAGTGATATTTTCCATCACTGTCATATTGGGAAAGAGGTTGAATTGTTGGAATACCATGCCCATCTTTTCACGCATGGCAAAAAGGTCATTTTTCTTATCTGTGATATCAACTCCTTCAAAGATAACCTTACCTTTACTTGCTTCTTCAAGGAGATTCATCGAACGAAGGAGGGTTGATTTCCCGCTCCCTGACGGACCAATAATGACCACAACTTCTCCACGTTTAATCTCAAGATTGATGCCTTTTAAAACTTCATTTTTCCCAAAAGACTTATGTAGTTCTTCAATTTTAATCAAGGTTTCTGTCATTATTTCTTGTCTCCTTGTCCAATATGTTTTTCAAATGCTTTCAACGCCACTGTCAAAACAGAGGTCATAATCAAATAGTAAAAGGCTGCAAATAAAAGAGGAGTCAACGGTAAATAAGTTGTTGTTGCTACTGTCGTTGCACCATTCCACAACTCCATCACCCCAATCGCTGATAAGAGGGAACTATCCTTGATAATGGTGATAAATTCGTTTCCAAGAGCTGGAAGAATATTTTTGATAGCTTGTGGCAAAATGACATAACGCATGGCATTTTTCGGACGAATACCTAGAGAATATGCAGCCTCTAACTGCCCTTTAGGAACCGCATTGATCCCCGCACGAACAGTTTCTGAAACATAAGCACCACTGTTCATAGAAATAATCAGAATACCAGGAATCAAACGAGAAAGATCAACTCCTAAAATTCCCACTTGAATAGTCGGAGCATTGATATGCATAAGGGCAAAGGCAATCATTATTTGAACCATCATTGGAGTACCACGGAAGATCCAAACATACACATTTGCAAACCAAACGAGCGGTTTAAAGCGTGAACGTTGGGCAAAGGCCAGTAACACACCTATAATGGTCCCTAAGCAGACAACAAGGATGGAAATCAATACGGTAATCAGAGCACCATAGTTAAAATATGGTAAATACTTTGGTAAAAAAGAAAAATTCATATTCAATCAACTTTCTATGTATTAGATTGTATGATTATAACATGAATTGAATTAAAATGCAATCCTTTTTCCCTAATTTTAACAATTAACTTGATAGAATAGAGAAATAGAGAGAAATCACAGTTTTTTTCTAGTCAACTACCTCTTGTTTATGGTAAAATAGAAACGATAAGAAATGGAGGAGAATCAAAATGGAATCACATTTGGTTAGAATCATTAACCGCCTAGAAGCAATGACAAAAGATGGTGGAAATCTAAAACGTAATTTTGAACGTGAAGGTGTTGTTGTCGCAGAAGTTGCATACAGCCATGACGAAGAAAACGGATCACTCTTCACCCTTCGCGATGTAGAAGCTCGTGAAACTTATACATTTGATAGCATTGATTTGATTGCAATGGAGATCTACGAACTCCTTTACTAATATAAAAACAACGGGCAGTAGGGCCCGATAAATGAGAATCCTTTTTGTCACCACAAATGGGATTTTTTCTTACCTTCAATGTCGCTGGATTCTTCATAAATCCCTCTTTTAAAAACGACCACTTCCCAATCTTTTTACTTGCTTTACACCTTAATCATGCTATAATGAGAGTATAAAACTTTGACTATTCTTGACCTTTTTCTTAGACCAAGAATAAGAATGAAATGAGGTAGATGTATGCTCTGTCAAAACTGTAAAATTAACGACTCAACAATTCATCTGTATACCAATATCAATGGACAGCAAAAGCAAATTGATCTCTGTCAAAATTGCTATAAAATTATCAAAACAGATCCAAATAATACCCTCTTTAAAGGAATGACTGACTTAAACAATCATGACTTTGATCCTTTCGGCGACTTTTTCAATGATTTGAACAATTTCAAACCTTCTTCTAATAACGTCCCTCCAACTCAATCTGGTGGAGGATATGGAGGAAACGGTGGTTATGGACCTCAAAACCGAGGCCCACTTCAAACACCTCCTAGTCAAGAAAAAGGACTCCTAGAGGAATATGGTATCAATATTACTGAGATTGCTCGTCGGGGAGATATTGACCCTGTTATCGGTCGAGATGAGGAGATTATCCGCGTTATCGAAATCCTAAACCGTCGAACCAAGAACAACCCTGTCCTTATCGGAGAACCAGGTGTTGGTAAAACAGCCGTTGTCGAAGGGCTAGCTCAGAAGATTGTCGATGGCGATGTTCCCTATAAACTCCAAGGCAAGCAGGTCATCCGTCTGGATGTAGTCAGTCTAGTCCAAGGAACAGGTATTCGAGGCCAATTTGAAGAACGTATGCAAAAGCTCATGGAAGAAATTCGCAAACGCGAGGACATCATCCTCTTTATCGACGAAATCCATGAAATTGTTGGTGCAGGGTCAGCAGGTGATGGCAATATGGATGCAGGCAATATCCTCAAACCAGCCCTTGCCCGTGGTGAATTGCAAATGGTCGGAGCCACTACTCTCAATGAATACCGTATCATTGAAAAAGATGCTGCTTTGGAACGCCGTATGCAGCCTGTCAAAGTTGATGAACCAACTGTCGAAGAAACCATTATCATCCTCAAAGGGGTTCAAAAGAAATACGAAGACTACCATCACGTCAAGTACACAGACGCTGCTATCGAAGCTGCTGCAAATCTTTCCAATCGCTATATCCAAGACCGCTTCTTGCCAGACAAGGCTATTGACCTGTTAGATGAAGCTGGTTCTAAGATGAATCTGACGCTGAACTTTGTTGATCCTAAAGTGATTGATCAGCGTTTAATTGAAGCTGAGAATCTCAAGGCTCAAGCTACTCGAGAGGAAGACTTTGAAAAGGCTGCCTATTTCCGCGATCAGATTGCCAAGTACAAGGAAATGCAGAAGAACAAGGTGACCGATCAGGATACTCCTATCATTAGCGAGAAAACAATCGAACATATCATTGAGCAGAAAACCAATATCCCTGTTGGAGAACTCAAAGAAAAAGAACAGTCTCAGCTTATCCATCTAGCAGACGACCTCAAAGCTCATGTCATTGGTCAAGATGAAGCTGTCGATAAGATTGCTAAGGCCATCCGTCGTAATCGTGTTGGACTTGGAACTCCTAACCGCCCAATCGGAAGCTTCCTCTTTGTCGGACCAACTGGTGTCGGTAAGACAGAACTTTCCAAACAACTAGCCATTGAGCTCTTTGGTTCTGCTGACAGCATGATTCGCTTTGATATGAGTGAATACATGGAAAAACACAGTGTGGCTAAATTGGTCGGAGCCCCTCCAGGCTATGTAGGCTATGGCGAAGCTGGTCAACTGACTGAAAAAGTTCGTCGCAATCCTTACTCTCTCATCCTTCTCGATGAAGTTGAAAAAGCCCACCCAGATGTGATGCACATGTTCCTTCAAGTATTGGACGATGGTCGTTTGACTGATGGGCAAGGACGAACAGTTAGCTTTAAAGATGCTATCATTATCATGACTTCAAATGCGGGTACCGGTAAGGCCGAAGCCAGCGTTGGTTTTGGAGCTGCTCGTGAAGGTCGAACCAACTCTGTCCTCGGTGAACTCGGTAACTTCTTTAGCCCAGAGTTTATGAACCGTTTTGACGGCATCATCGAATTTAAACCTCTCAGCAAGGACAACCTTCTCCAAATCGTCGAACTCATGCTAGCGGATGTCAACAAACGCCTCTCTAGCAACAATATCCACCTCGATGTGACAGACAAGGTCAAGGAAAAGTTGGTTGACTTAGGTTATGATCCAAAAATGGGGGCACGCCCACTCCGCCGTACTATTCAAGACCATATCGAGGATGCCATCACTGACTTCTACCTTGAAAACCCAAGTGAAAAAGACCTCAAGGCAGTTATGACAAGCAATGGCAATATTCAAATCAAATCTGCCAAAAAAACTGAGAAAACAGAAGAGATTGCTTCTGAAATAGAAGAATAAATCTCATAAAAAGAACAGGAAACAAGATTTCCTGTTCTTTTTTTTAATTCTCTTCTTGAACTTGATAGCGAAGAATTGTTTTTAATTTGCTTGGCTCCGTTCGATGAAGGTTATTGAGATAAATTTCTCGGTGGACTTCCGAAGTTCTTTTGAGTTTATGAAGTTGACAAAAATGCTCCATCTCTGCAAAAGTCTCATTTTCAGTATCAAAAGGTCCTACATGAAGCATAGCAAGGATTTGGCCTTCTTCTATCATTTCAAAACGAATAGCCTCATAGAGAGGATTTGGCTTCTTGATTTTGACCTCGTTCAGAGCTACCTCAAATAGTTCTCGCGTAATAAAATCGGGTTGCCCAATCATAATGCTATAAGAAAGCTCACTTTTTACCAGTTCTCCCTCCTTCTCCTTTTTCCATACACCTTCTAAAGGAAAGACTGTAAAATCCGTGTAAACCTCATCCAGAGGAGCTTTTTTATACTTCATCTTTATCGCATAGGCTAAGGCATATAAGGCCCCTACGCGTTCTGAAAAATCTTCTTGATTTGGATCACCTTTACCATCAATCACGATATAGGATTGACCTGGCACCTGCAAGATGCTGGGCCTAGCTTTCACTTGATAAAGATTTTTTGCTTCTTTTCTCCATTCGTATTTCATTTGGTTCTTCTCCTTTCTATCTCTAGTATAGCACCAAAACCCTGACATCTTTTGTCAAGGTTTGTAAAGTTTTTGGATTTTTTCTAATATAGAAAGCAATTCCTTCTTCAGATGATTGGGGGCGAGTATTTCCACCCCATCTAGATAAGACAGGAGGTAAGTATACAGACTTTCATGCTCTGGTAGGACTGTCTTGACATAATAACACCCATCTTTCCCCAAGCTAATCTCATCTTCTGAAAAATCTTCATAAACCCGGAAAGCAAGCTTGGGACTAAACTTCAAGGAAACTTTGATTTGATGTGCCACTTGATCTGAACTATCGATGCAATCCAGCACATTTTTCTGCTTCATAGTTTCAGTTGTTAGATGATAATTCCTAATTCTAGATAATTTGAAAAAACGCCACTCTTCTTTCAAACAACAGTAGGCATGAAGGTACCAATCTCTCTTTTTAAATACGAGTTTAAAGGGTTCGACTGTACGAATCGTTTTCTGACCACTCCCACCTAGATAAGTAATCACCAGTTGCCTTTTCTCTAGAATAGCATGTTTGATGTTATCAAATAATTCTTTTTGACCTTCTCGCTTCCTCCAGTCAGTCATGTCTACTTCTATCCAAGGGCTGGTAGAAACTTGAAAAATAGATTCCAACTTTTCAAGTAACATATCTTGCCTGTCATTTGTCAGGGCTTGAATTCCTTGCAAAGCTGATAGAAGTTCTAATTTTTCATCCTCCGACACGAGAGTACGATCCAGAACAAAGTCCTTCATTAAAAAGATTCCGCCCGTCTTTCCAGGTATCGAATAAAGGGGAATCCCCGCCATACTCAACCGCTCAATATCGCGATAAATCGTTCGTACAGATACTTCAAATAATCGGGCTAATTCAGGAGCTGTTCCACTGCCTTTTTCTAAAAGTAGATATAGGATACGAAATAGTCTTGATTCGGCCATATAATCACCTCTCTTTTATTATACCAGTTAAAGAGCTAGGGTTGGAAAGTTTAACGAGACAAGGATTGACCAATACAAAGTAGCTTTTTCTGCACCAGTTCGTTGGTTTATTCTTGACAGCTAGCGCCTCGTCTATTATGATAATAATAAAGATACTAGAGAATGAGGAAAATGCAATGGCAAACCCAACTTATGGTGATAAAAAAGAGAATGTGACTTACCAGCCCCGCTATGGTGTGTACGCAGTTATTCCGGATGCGGAGAAAAAACAAATTGTCCTAGTTCAAGCTCCCAATGGTGCTTGGTTCTTGCCAGGTGGAGAGATTGAAGCAGGCGAAGATCATCAAGAAGCACTGAAGAGAGAACTAATCGAAGAACTTGGCTTTACAGCTGAAATCGGAATCTATTATGGACAAGCTGATGAGTATTTTTACTCTCGCCACCGTGATACCTACTACTACAATCCAGCTTATCTCTATGAAGCTATTTCTTTCCAAGAAGTACAAAAACCATTGGAAGATTTTAATCATATTGCTTGGTTTCCTATTGACGAGGCTATTGAAAAACTCAAACGTGGTAGCCATAAATGGGGAATTGAAGCTTGGAAAATCCAGCATGGAATTGGCTAAAATACACGATTTTATCCAAAAAGTGCTATAATAGAGTTAGAAAATCGGAGGAACTGTTATGAAGCTTATCAACACGACTAATTCACACTCGCAACTTGTTAAAAGCCAATTAGAAAGCACAGACGCAACTCTTGTCGAGGTCTATTCTGCTGGAAACACAGATGTAGTTTTCACACAAGCCCCGCTTCACTATGAAATCCTCATTTCCAACAAACACCGTGCTATTCGTGAACCTGAAATCGAAACTATCCAAGACTTCTTCTTAAAACGTAAAATCGACAAGGAAAGCATTGATGAAGCCAATATCAAGACGCTTTATTCTGATAAATTGATTGAGATTTCAATCCCTATAAAATAAGAAGACCAGCCAAAAGCTGGTTTTCTTTTGCAAAAAAGATTGGTAGTACACAACTACCAATCTTTTTCATTTTATTTCACAGCTTCTTTCAAAGCCTCTACCTTGTCCAAACGTTCCCATGGAAGGTCAATATCTGTACGTCCCATATGTCCATAAGCCGCTGTTTGACGGTAAATTGGACGTTTAAGGTCCAGCATTTGAATAATTCCTGCAGGGCGAAGGTCAAAGATTTGACGCGCTGCTTTTTCAAGCTTGCTTTCAGCTACTGTTCCTGTACCAAAAGTATCGATACGAACGGAAACAGGCTGGGCCACACCGATGGCATAGGCCAATTGTACTTCTGCCTTCTTAGCAAGACCTGCTGCAACGATGTTCTTGGCAATGTAGCGAGCTGCATAAGAGGCTGAACGGTCCACCTTCGTCGCATCCTTACCAGAGAAGGCACCACCGCCATGACGAGAATAGCCACCATAGGTATCCACGATGATCTTACGACCAGTCAAACCTGAGTCCCCTTGAGGTCCACCGATTACAAAGCGACCAGTTGGATTGATGAAGAATTTTGTTTGCTCATCCAAGTAAGAGGCTGGAATAACTTCTTTGATAACCTTGCTAATCACATCATTGTGAATTTGTTCATTGCTAACTTCTGGATCGTGCTGAGTTGAAATCACGACTGTGTCCACACGTACCGGACGGTCATTTTCATCATACTCAACTGTAACTTGTGATTTAGCATCTGGACGGAGATAGCTGATTTCACCAGACTTACGAAGTTCTGCCAAACGACGAACTAGCTTGTGGCTGAGTGAGATTGGCAATGGCATGAGTTCTTCTGTCTCATCCACCGCAAATCCAAACATGAGCCCTTGGTCTCCAGCTCCAATCAAGTCAAGCGGATCTTGATCTGCATTTCCACGAACCTCCAAGGCTTCGTTAACCCCTTGGGCGATATCTGGTGACTGCTCAACAAGTGACGGATGAACTCCCACCGTCTCCGCAGAAAAACCATATTCTGTATTCGTATAACCAATCTCTGCAATGGTGTCACGAACCACACGGTTAATATCCACATAAGCATGTGTAGAAATTTCACCAAAAACATGGACGGAACCAGTGTAGACAGCTGTCTCAGCAGCAACGTGCGCCTCTGGATCCTTTGTTAAAATAGCATCCAAAATCGCATCTGAAATTTGGTCTGCAATCTTATCCGGATGCCCCTCAGATACAGATTCAGACGTGAATAATTTACGTTCTGACATAAAAATGTCCCCCCTTAAAAAATATTGTTATAGAGTTACAAAGTACTGATAGGAAAACTACTAGTAATGAATACCTACCATCTTATCGGGACTATATAACCTTATCATTATATCACTTTTTACTCATTTTTGCATTCTTTTCGATAATTTATAAAATAAAGTTACAAAAAGGAGCCATTCAGCTCCAATTTTGTTCTTAAAATGTTTGGCGTTTGGCTTTCCGCTCGGCACGGCCACGAGCACGATTTTCAGCACGCTTGGTTTTGCGACGTTTTTCATCCACCGCCCATTGAATCTTCTTCTTATAACCTGGTTTGACTTTTTTCTTTTTCTTTTTAACCAAGCCAATCATTTCAATATCAAGCTTATCCTGCTTCTTTTCACAGTTGGCACGACGATCACGGTCATAGGTATCTTGGAACTCTCCGTCTTTGATCATCTTAGGAATAAACTTGATTCCTAATTTCTCCAACTCACGGATATCCGAGTCATCACTTGGCTGGTAAAGGGTGATAGCTGTGCCAGGTAGACCATTGCGTCCAGTCCGTCCAACTCGGTGAACAAAGAAGGACAAGTCTTGCGGAATGGCGTCATTGATAACATGGCTGACACCTTCAATGTCAATTCCACGCGCTGCCAAGTCCGTTGCGACAATGTACTCAAAATCCAGATTTTTCACCTGGTTCATGATCCGCTTGCGTTCACGAGGAGCAATATCTCCATGAATCTTAGCTACCTTCAATCCTTGAGCAGTCAAGTAGGCATGCAACTCATCAGCACGCGTTTTTGTGTTAACAAAAATCATTGCTAAATAAGGCTGCATCAACTGAGTCAGCTGGTAAATTTGAGCATTTTTGTCGCGGCCCTTGGTCGAAATCAACCAGTTATCAATGGTATCTGAGATAACTGTTTTAGTCTTGATTTTTTCCATGACAGGATTTGACAAGTATTTCTTCAAGAACGGTTGCAATTTTTGTGGAATGGTTGCTGAAAAGACCATGAATTGCAAGTCTTTTGGAAGGCTCCCTGCAATCTTATCAACGGTTTCCAAGAATCCCATATCCAAGGTCATATCGGCTTCATCAACTACAAAGGTCTTGGCCTTGTGAATAGCCAAATCACCAGATTTGACCAAGTCATAGATGCGACCTGGCGTTCCGATAACGATATGTGGTTGGTTGCTGGCAAGTTTTTCAATCTGACGCGCCTTATCCGTACCACCTACATAATTAACCACACGAACTTCGACATCTGAGTGGGCTGCGATTTGACGGGCTGCTTGGTAGATCTGAGTAGCCAACTCACGACTTGGTGCAGTAATCACTGCTTGTACACTATCGCTAGTTTCATCTAATTGCTGAAAAATGGGTAGTAAGAAAGTATGGGTCTTTCCTGAACCTGTTTTTGATTCACCGACCAAGTCACGACCCGCCAAGACAATAGGAATCAACTTTTCCTGAACTTCGGTAGGAGTCGTAAACTTCAACTCCTCCAATGCCTTTTCTATATAGTTTTTAAACTGAAATTTCGTAAATGACATATTATCCTCGATTCTATTCATCTAACCATTATACCATATTTTGAACATTTTCAGTAGTCCAGTTCGAGAATCAAAAAATGAAAGGAATTACTTCCTTTCATTTTTATTTCCAGTTTAAAATAGCATTCAAACCATAGTGGTCACTGACTTGTGGACTATTTTTTCCATCAAAAACTACATGCAAACTTTCTACTTCTAAGTCTTTTGTCGTAAAGACATAGTCGATTCGTAGCGGCTCGGTATTGCCTTTCCAGCCATCAATTTCTGGTGGAACGGTATAGCTACCACTTCTTTCTTTCGCAACTTCAAACGCGTCTTGTAATCCTAATGGACTAGCTAAAATCGCTTGATAGCCTTCCTGACCAGCTGGATTATTAAAATCACCTGCTAAAATCAGAGGTTTGTTCAACTCTTTTAATACAGCCTCAAATCGTGCCCATTCTTCTTGGAAACCTTTATCCCACCAAGAGAGATGGACGCTTGCAAGAGCAAGTTCCTTGCCTTCAACCTCTGTCTCAGCCAAGGCAACACGGCGAGTATGGTAGTCCGTTGGATCATCTACATCTGACACTAAAATTTCACGCGCCTTAATCGGTGTTTTGGATAAGATGGCTACACCTTCATGGTAGCGGTCATAGCCGATATGATTGTAAGCCCAAGTCCAGTAGTAGTTTTTCCCTTTCTCAGCCAATTTTTCAACCAGGAGCCGTACATAGTGATCCTGATGAATAGGTTCTGCTGATGGCAAAGCTTGATAGTGATTGTTAACCTCTACCTCCGGCGAGGTCATTTCTTGATTGATTTCTTGAAAACAAATCAAATCATAATCTTTGTCAAGAATATCTTGGAGCAAGAGCTGGAATTTTCCCTCTGCTTCTTTTTCCATCCAACTATGAGTATTGAGTGTTAAAAATTTCATGCTTTTCTCCTAAAACAAGAGGTTGGAAAACAGCTTCCAACCTCGAGTATATTACAATTCTACTTTAGCAACTGCTGTTTTAGCCGCAAGAGAACCTGTTTGTTCTAATTTAACTGATTTGATAGCATCACCATTTGTAAAGACAACCACTGTTGATGTTTCACGACCTGCTGCACGGATAGCATCCAAGTCAGCTGTCACAAGAAGGTCACCAGCAGCCACTTTTTGTCCTTCAGAAACGTGAACAGTAAATGGTTTTCCTTCAAGACTTACAGTATCCAAACCAATATGAACAAGTACTTCAAGACCTGATTCAGTAACAAGTCCAAGTGCATGTTTTGTTGGGAAGATACTTGATACAGTACCTGTAACTGGAGATACAATGTTTCCATTTGCTGGTTCTACTGCAAAACCATCACCCATCATTTTTTGAGCAAAGACTGGATCTTTCACTTGTTCCAAGGCAATAACTTGACCGTCAGCTACTGAGTAAACTTCCTCAGTTACACCTTTAAAATGTACAGTATTTTTTTGAGCTTCTGTCATTTGGCTTGGAAGAGTTTCAGGAATTACTTCACCTGAGTCAAGGATATCTTGGATATCAGATTTCAATACGTCAGCTTTTGGTCCGTAGATAGCTTGGACACCTTGTCCTTTCATGACAAGACCCATAGCGCCTTCTGCTTTCCATTGTTCCTCAGTACCAACACGATCTGCATCCTTAACAGTTACACGAAGACGAGTCATACATGCATCTACATCTACGATGTTTGCACGACCACCAAGAAGGTTAATGATATTTACAGCTTGAGAAGCTGCTGCAACTTTTGTTTCTCCTGGAGCTGCATCTTCTGATGCTCCTTCAGCAGTTTCATAGTTTCCGTTACGTCCTGGAGTTGCATAGTTGAATTTCTTAATCATGAAGTTGGCAATGAAGTACATGATGACTGCAAAGAGGACAGTTACCCAGATAAAGTTAATGATATCCATACCAAGACCAGCGTTGATAGCTAGCGGAGTACGAGTCAAGAATTCAATTGAACCGAATGAGTGCATACGAAGGTGAACAATATCCGCCATAGCAAAGGCAGCACCTTGAACAAGAGCATACACTAGGTAAAGAGGTGTTGCGATAAACATAAACATATACTCGATAGGTTCAGTAACCCCTGTCAAGAATGTTGCAAGGGCTGTCGCAATCATCATACCCTTGTATTGGTGTTTCTTGTCAGCATCAACATTGCGGTAGATAGCAACGATGACACCCATCAAGATACCGAATGAACCGATCATTTGACCAACTTTGAAACGAGCTGGAGTGATAGTTGTAAGAAGGTGTTGGTATTGGTCAGCATTTGAACCTTTAAGGTTAACAAGGTCTGTTACCCAAGCAAGCCAAAGTGGATCTTGACCAAATACTTGAGTTCCTTTAGCTGCACCAGTAAGGATTTCGTATGTTCCACCAAGAGCTGTATAGTTCATTGGGATTGTCAACATGTGGTGAAGACCAAATGGCAAGAGCAAACGTTCCAAAGTACCATACAAGAATGGTGCGAGAACTGGAGCAGTTTCTTGAGAGTTGGCAATCCAAATACCAAAGTTATTGATACCTGTTTGAACTACTGGCCAGAAAGCTGCAAGTACAATTGCTGCAATAGCTGAACGAAGGATGACAACGAATGGTACGAAGCGTTTCCCATTGAAGAATGAAAGCGCATCAGGAAGTTTACGGTAGTTGTAGTATTTGTTAAAGGCAGTTGCCCCTACAAAACCAGAGATAATCCCTACAAAAACACCCATGTTCAATGCTGGTGCTTCAAGAACACTGATGAAGTAATCAGAAACTTTGATTGAGCCTCCAAAGAGAGTAGTGACCATAGCCTCAGGGTTTTTCAGCATATCACTTGTAACTCCAAAGATAGTACCTGTGATACGGTTAATCAAGATAAAGGCAAGCCCGGCTGCAAATGCACCACCTGCACGTTCTTTTGCCCAGCTTCCCCCAATAGCGAGGGCAAACAAAATATGAAGGTTACCGATAACCCCCCAACCAATTTGCTCTAGTACGCCACCAGTAATCACTAGGGGAGCAAGGTTTGGGTCAATCATTGGAAGTGACTTACCGATTGAAATCATCAATCCCGCCGCTGGCATAACGGCGATAACCACCATTAAAGCCTTACCGAATTTTTGCCAAAATTCGAAAGACAAGACATTTTTGAATGTAGCTTTCATCATTCAAATCTCCTTTATTTTATTTAGGCAAACGTTTTACGAAAACGTTTGCATTTGGTTATGTATTAATTATACCACTTTTATTTTTTTTGTAAAGGCTTTTATAAAAAAATTGTCTATTTTTTTTAATTTTTAAAAAAGAAAAAGAGAAGTTTACGAAAACTTCTCTTTTAAATATGTATTATTTTTCTGATTTGTTCTGCAATTTGCATTTAAATCCAACTAGATCTTCAAGAATCGACGCATTGAAATCCCTGAACCAATTGAACCAATGAAAATTCCGATTATAAATAATAGGACTGTCATCAGAGGGATAAACACATCTGGAGTAATCATTGACAAGTTTTGACCTACCAAGGATTTATTGACCGATTGATAAACCATATTGTAAACAAAGAATACAAGGACTGAAGGAATTGCTGCACCAAGCAAGCCAATAAAAGCACCTTCTAGCAAGAATGGACCACGAATATAGCCATTTTTTGCTCCTACAAGACGCATGATCTGAATCTCACGACTACGTGAAATAATAGTGATACGAATGGTATTGGAAATGAGGAAGACTGCGATGAAAATCAAGAGCCCTGCAATAACCAATCCCCAAACACGGATAAAGGAAGCCAATTCAAAAAGTCGTTGAGTGTTGGCTCCACCATCTTGAACCTCTGATACTCCCTCAATTTTCTTAGCTTCTTCAGCTACCGTTTTAACATCACTCGGAGAATTTGTATCGACGATATAGGCATCATAGAGAGGGTTTGCATCCCCTTCAAAGACCTTCCAATCGTCACCCATTGTTTCCGTTAGTTTTTCGTACTGTTCTTCTTTACTTGAGAAGGTAACACTCTTAACAGCAGGCATAGCTTTCAAAGCATCATAGACCTTGTGGTAGTCATTATTGGTAACTGTCTGACCTTCTTTTTCAATCGTTTCACTGTTATCAGCTACATCCTTACGAATGTAAACCATGACCCGAACGTTGTTTTCAATATCGGTAGCCAGTTTTGCTGTATTAAAAATTACAGATGCAAACAGGGCAACAAGTGTCAAGGTAATCATAACCGAACTCACTGCTGCTACTGTCATCCAGCCATTTCGTTTTAAACTTTTTAATGATTCAAATAAATGGCGAAAAAATCTACTAATCATCGTATCCATATTCTCCTTTAGCTTCGTCACGAACGACACGGCCATTTTCAATGGCAATGACACGGTGGCGCAAGGTATTTACAATCTGGCTATTGTGGGTTGCCATCAAGACAGTAGTACCTTGGAGATTGATGCGTTCCAACAGATTCATAATTTCCCATGAATTATCTGGGTCCAAGTTTCCTGTTGGCTCATCGGCAATCAATACTTTAGGATTGTTGACAATCGCACGAGCAATCGCAATCCGTTGTTGCTCTCCACCTGAGAGTTCATTAGGGAAAGAGCGAACCTTATGTTTCAAACCAACCAGGTCCAATACTTCCATAACACGTTTTTTGATGTTGCGACGGCTCTCACCGATTACTTCCATTGCATAGGCAATATTCTCATAAACAGTCTTCTTAGGCAAGAGTTTGTAATCCTGAAAGACTACCCCGACACTACGACGTAGCAGTGGGACATCTTTCTTCTTAATTTTAACTAAATTAAAGCCTGCAACTGTTAGGCTTCCTTTTTCGATCTTTACTTCTCGGTATAAAGCTCGAATAAAGGTTGACTTACCTGCCCCAGAAGGTCCTACGATATAGGCAAACTCTCCTGGTTCAATGGTAACAGATACTCCACGCAGGGCAGTCGTTCCATTGTCATACTTTTTGACAACATCTCTCATTTCAATGATTGACATATGAGTTCCTTTCTATCTTAGCTGATTCGCCACTTGAGGTAGGCATCGATAAAACCATCAAGGTCTCCATCCATCACCTTATCTACCTGAGCAACTTCAAAGCTTGTACGGTGATCTTTTACCATAGTATAAGGCGTGAAAACATATGAACGGATTTGGCTTCCCCATGTGATTTCCTTTTTCTCACCTTTAAGGGAATCAACTTCCGCAGCTTTCTTTTCTTGCTCCATTTGATAGAGCTTAGCCTGCAACATCTTCATGGCACGATCTCTATTTCCATACTGGGTACGATCGACCGTTGATTGGACGACAGTTCCCGTAGGAATGTGTGTCAAACGCACACCTGTTGAAACCTTATTGACGTTTTGTCCACCAGCACCACCTGAACGGAAGGTATCCATTTTGATATCATCTTCACGAATCTCCACTTCGATGGTATCATCCAACTCAGGCATAACCTCTACGGATGTAAAGGAAGTATGGCGGCGTTTGGCAGAGTCAAATGGCGAAATACGAACCAAACGGTGAACACCCATTTCTGATTTAAGTAGGCCATAAGCATTGGGTCCTTCAAAAGACAAGGTCACAGACTTGATACCTGCTTCATCACCAGCTTGGTAATCCAAAACTTCTACTTTAAAGCCTTTGGCATTTCCATAACGAGTGTACATACGAAGCAACATATCGCCCCAATCCTGTGCCTCAGTACCACCAGATCCTGGATGGATTTCCAAGATTGCATTATTATGGTCATAAGGTTCTGACAAGAGAAGGGTCATCTCGTAGCTGGTCATCATCTTATCCAGTTCTGTCAACTGTTCGACCAGTTCATCATGGACTGACTCGTCTTCTGCTAAAAAGTCCAACAAAATCTCAACTTCATCCTGCAACTCTTCCATTTTACGGAAGGTGTTGTAGGTGTTTTTTAATTCATTTAATTCTTGCGACGTTTTTTGGGCCGCGATATTATCGTTCCAAAAATCAGGTTCTGTCATCTTGTTTTCCAAGATGGCAATCTCTTCCTCTAAGCCTTCGAGGTCAAAGAGACCCCCTGAAAGAAGCTAATTTTTCACGATTTGCGTCAATTTTTTGACGAATTTCTGAAATGTCCATAGATACTCCTTTTCATATCGTTTTATTATACCATAATCTCTTATTTCTTTCCATATTTTGCTTTTCATCGCTTTTTGTGGCAAAAGAAAAGAGGCCCGAAAGCCTCTGGTTTAAAGGATTTTGGCAGAGGTCTGAGTAATCTCCTCCACTTGAATTCCTTCTTTTTCAAACTTATCCTTTAATGAAGTCAAATCGATTTTTCCATCAATTTGAACTTCGATGACGACCTTCCCATCCTTACGTGGAATGTTAACTGTGTGCGAGATATTTAGATTTTCTTCTACGATTAGAGCTACAATTTTTCCCAGTACACCGACTTCATTTTCTGTAATAAAACGAACACGAATCCCCTCTTCTCCGTATCCAGCGATTTCCAAGAAAGCCTGAAAAACATCGCGGTCTGTAATTACGCCGTAGACCTGATGATTGTCTACGACTGGTAATATCCCAATTTTATTTTTCAGCATCAGATAGGTCGCATCTTCTAGGCTAGCATATCCAGAAACAGTCACGACATCTCGAATCATTACATCTTTTACTTTGGTTTTATTCAGAAGATAATTCATCTCATAGATAGAGAGACTGGTTGCTTTAGATGGGCTGGCTTCCGCAATGGTTCCTTCTGTTACCAATCCGACTAATTGATCGTTTTCGATAACAGGTAAACGGTGCAAACCTTGCTCGCGCATCAAATCTGCTGCGTGTGCTACAGTCGTATCTGGACTGATATAAACTACCTTACGGGTCATGAAATCTTTAACTGCCATGAGACTTCTCCTTCTATATTGCTACTTTTATTATACACTTTCTTAGAAAATCTATCAAACGCTTTCATCTCTTTTTCAAGATTTTGAATAATCTGAGAAGTTTGCATAAAATGCCAGTGTAAGTTAAAAGGGAACCGAAGTCCCCTCTCTTCTTAAATCGTAATAGTGTCTCGATCTTTTATCATATAACGTTTCAGTGGGCTAAGACTAGCTAACCAGTATAGTAGACCGCCAAATAGCGCAGTAAAGCCACTGCCCGTTGTGATTAAAAAGATTGGACTTTGAATCTGTGCAGTTACAGGGTTGTAAACAAATAGTACCGCTACCAATAAAGAGATAAATACGCAAGACAAGCCAACTAAGTTAAATCCTTTAGTAAATTCGTATGCGTCATGCCCTTCAAGGAAATAGGCTGAACACAAGTCGAGTTTTCGTTTTCTTAAGATAAAATAGTCGACAACAATCATACCAATAATTGGCCCCTGAATATAGGCTGCTAGGGAGATGAAGGATCCGAAATACTCTTCTACTCCTCCCCAGATAGTGAGTAGACTCACGTAAACCATGGCAATCCAAACCATTAGTTTATAGCTTACTTTGGGCATCCCACTTTTGACAATCATACAGTTCACATACGATCCAGTCCCCTGGGTTCCAATATTGGCAAAGGCTACTAGTAGTAGACTTAAGAGAGCAAAGGCTGGGGTGCTTAGAGTTGATAGCATGGTTGTTGGATCACTTTCATAAACACCTGTTTTGACAAACATGGCTAGAGCCATGACTCCACCTGTCGCAACGAAGAATGGAGCCACAACTCCGTATGATAAGGCTGTAGCCCAATAACCACTGCGTTCTGATTTTGCCAAACGTGGTAAAACCAATGCCTGTGTAGACCAAGAGAAAGCAAATGCAACATTTCCTTCTCCAGAGAGCATGAAGCGTTCTAATGGCGTCAAATCTCCTTGAGTGGCTGGTTGGATATTCATAATATCCGTTATAGGAACAGCGACAAAGCAGATTCCAACGATGATCAGACCGACAATCAATAAGGCGATAACCAAGAAGCGATTGGTCCATTTAATCACTTCTGGACCTCCAAGAGCAATGAGAGTCCCAAGAAGAACACAGAGGGTACCAAGAATAGGCGCCCATACTCCCTTGTCCAAACCAAGACCAAATTATTTGCTAAATGAATCATGGAACTGGCAAAAAGATTGGCCGCAACAGCATACCATCCAAAGTTAGCCAAGCTAATAATGGTTGATAACAGGGCTACACCTCTTTTTCCTAGAACAGCTCTCAACCAAATCCACAAATCAATCCCATATTTAACCGCAAACAGAATTGGGAGACACTCAATAAAGACCCAAATAATATTAAAACTAAAAATATTAATCAACATTTGATTAAAGGTCAAATATTGAGCCACATAAGCTCCTTGGGTATAGCACCAAGTTGCAATGGCAAAACCACTTGTTGATAGAAAGAGATCCCAGAAAGAATATTGACGATCCTTATTGGTCATGGGAACAATTCCGGTTATGGTTTCTTGTTGGATATAGTCATTCATTTTAGACATGTTATTGAATTCCTCCCGTCATTGCTAAGATAATCAAAACAAGGTTGATTAGGACTATGGAGATGATTAAAATGAAATCACTTTTTAGGAAGGGTTGAACAAACTCGTAGTTTGGTGACTCCATTTCTTCCAATCTTCTCTTTGTTTCAGCTGCTACTAATTCTTCAATTTCGGATGTCGTTTTCATCTTAGTTTTCCTCCAAATACAAGTCAAGTGCCAGTTGTCCATATTGTTTGGTATAGCGATACCAGATGTAGAGAAACTCACCGACTGGTTTTCCGACACTCTCCTGGAACAACGCCCACAAGAACCAATAATATGAGGTCACTGCTACATAAGCCAAGTAGTGACGTTTGGTTTTCTTATCTGGAACTCCTTGTAGATACAATTCCAGTACTTTTTCAGCATCTGCTACAGTATAATTGGAACACGCGATAAAGGTTCCCAAATCTCCTGCTGGCTCTCCCATTCCAGAATATTCCCAATCAATCAAGCTCATTTCGCCTGCTTCATTTAACAAAAAATTAGGACTATAGGAATCTCCATGACAAAGGGCAACCTGTTTCGGATCATTCTGTAAATAATTTTTGAGAAGTGAGACAGTTTCATCCAGTTCCTCGAGGCCATCAAATTCAAATCGATTTCTAGCCTTCAATTTTTCTATAAAATCAATAATTCCCTCAAATTGGTCAAAGGAATGTTCCGTTTTTTCTCCAGATTGGTGTAACCGTCTCAAGAGGTCCATTGCTTGTGCTACATCATCCCAATTATCATAATCCAGTTGCTTAGCATTGGGAATAAATTCTGAAATTTTCCAGCCCTCATCCTTGTTCATGGCTACGAAGGTACGGTCAATCTTTAATTTTGCAGCAATTTCCATAGAAGCTGCTTCACTAGCTCGGTCGATATAATTTTCCGTTCCCCTACCCGGATGACGGTAAACATATCTTTTTCCTAGACAGTCAAATGAAAATGATGTGTTGGTTAACCCATCTTTTAGAGGTTTGATATTGACAATATCTGAAGCCACACACTTTAATGTCTTACAGATATTATCAATAATGGCCGAATCTGCATTTACCAAATAACGTTCATCAAATTGACGGAGTTCATCTAGTGAATCAAATTCTTTAACAATATCCGCTGAATAGTGGCGGGCTTCTAAAAGGAGTTCTTTAACATGGCGACTATAGTAATCCTCCCAAAGCTGTTCACGATAAGGTTCGTGTTTAAACTCGGTTTCTAAAATTTCCTTGAATTTCTCGCTAAATGCACGGTCAAAATAAACGTGCCCCACCATAGCCCAAGTATTTTCTCCACCAATCTGGATATCAACGATGGTGTGATTCGAATCCTCTATAGCACAATATTCGTCCGTTTGACCTTCTGCAAAAATCGTCGAGTAGTAACCTCTATAAATATATTGCTCAAACGGATTTTCCACAAAATAATTATCTGATGAACAAATATAAGTGTTGGAAAGTTGATTTTTAACCAACATAAGAGACGAACAGTTATTGTATTTGTAGTAATCATTATTTACTACAATTTTTACACCAAACTTCTCAGCAAGATAGAACATTTTTTCTTGAAGATAGCCTACGATAACAGTTATATCTTCTATTCCTGCTTCTTGCAGTTGTCTGATTTCCCTCTCTATTAAGCGTTCCCCCTTAACTTGAAGCAATCCTTTAGGAATTTCATAAGACAAAGGAGCAAAACGGCTACTCATGCCAGCAGCCATTATAATAGCATTTTCTACTCGATAGGGTTCTAAAACTTTCTGGCCTAGTTCTGTTAAGTGAAGCTCCTCATCAATCCACTTCTCTTCTTTCAGTTTTTTCAACAATGTGTTAATTGTTCCTAAAGATAGGTCTAACTCTTCAGCTAACTGTCTCTGAGTAAATGTATTTTCTTTATGTGTCAACATAAAACGCAAAAGTTTAAATTGTTTTTCTGTTACCATTTCTCAGTCCTCCTGTTCAATTTCCACTTACCCATATTATAATATGAACAAAAATGACTGCCAATTCAAACACGAAATCATCTAGTTAAAATTAAGGCACCATTTCATCTATTTCCAAAATCAAACTATAAACGAAAAAGCTCCTAAGTTGGAGCTCCAGAACATTTTATCATCTGATGATTAGGAAAGTAAGCCCCTGTTATAGGATGATTGTTTGGCCATCTTCATATAACGATTGAAATGTCCCCCGGTCTATAGAGGGATTGCGTGCGCAATCTCTATCTGCCAACTAAAAAGGTCCCCCGGACTAAAGGAGAATTGCTTGCACAATTCTTATCCGCCGACTAAAACAATCCACTGGATTGTTTTAGCCACCTAGATATGCTTTTCTGACTTCTTCTGATGAGGCGAGTTCTTTTCCTGTTCCTGATAGGACGATCTTGCCTGTTTCAAGTACATAACCACGGTCAGAGATAGCAAGAGCCTTGTTAGCGTTCTGTTCAATTAGGAGAACTGTCGTTCCTTGCTTCTGAATATCTTGAATGATATCAAAAATTTCTTGGATAAAGATAGGAGCAAGTCCCATTGACGGCTCATCCAAGAGGAGAAGCTTAGGTGTAGACATGAGAGCGCGTCCCATAGCCAGCATCTGCTGTTCACCGCCTGAAAGAGTTGCCGCATCTTGGTTTTTGCGTTCTTCCAGACGAGGGAAACGTGAAAAGACTTTTTTCAAGTTGGCTTGATTTTCTTCACGATTTTTCTTTAAAAAAGCTCCCATTTCTAAGTTTTCCATAACAGTCAATCCTGGGAAAACATGACGTCCCTCAGGAACTTGTGAAAGCCCACCTGCCACGATTTTTTGCGCAGGTAACTTTTGAATTTCTTTTCCTAAAAACTGAATTTTACCAGCGCTTGGACGAACCAAACCTGAAAGGGTACGAAGAATGGTTGTTTTACCAGCACCATTGGCACCAATCAAGGAAACAACTTCACCTTCATTAACCTCGAAACTTACATCACGAACTGCTTGGATCATACCGTAATGCACAGAGAGGTTTTCAACTTTTAACATAGACATTAGGCTTCACCTCCTAGATAAGCTTCGATAACACGTTTATTCGTCTTAATTTCGTCAGGAGTTCCCTGAGCAATCAAGCGACCATATTCAAGAACATAGATACGCTCAGTGACTTCCATAACCAAATTCATGTCGTGTTCGATGAGCATGATGGTAATTTTAAATTCATCTTTGATACGACGGATCAATTCTGTCAATTCAGCTGTTTCTTGAGGATTCATCCCAGCTGCAGGTTCATCCAAAAAGAGAATCTTAGGTTCAGTTGCCAGAGCACGAACGATTTCTAATCGGCGTTGTTGACCATAGGCCAGATTCTTAGCAAGAGTATCTGCGTCACTATCCAAATCAAAAATCTTCAGCAAGTCCAAAGCTTTGCTTTTTAATTCTTCCTCATTCTTATAAAAAGCTGGTAGACGTAGAAAGCTCGCAAGGACATGTTGTTTATGATGATTACTAAATGCAATCAAAACATTTTCCAAAACTGTCAAGTCCTTGAACAAACGAATATTTTGGAAAGTACGGCTGAGTCCAAGTGAAGCAATCTTATAGGGAGTTTTCCCATTGAGGAGGTGACCATCTAATGTCACAGTACCTTCGCTTGGTTCATAAACACCAGTCAAGAGATTGAAAAGGGTTGTTTTACCAGCCCCGTTCGGTCCAATCAGACCAACCAATTCTCCCTCGTTCAATTCAAGAGTGACATCTCCAACAGCTGTTAGACCGCCAAAATGTTTGGTTAATTGTTTAACTTCAAGTAGTGCCATTAGTTTTGTCCCTCCTTCTTAGATTTTTTAAAGAAACGTGATAGACTTAATTCCCATGTCCCAAGAAGTCCACCTGGTCTGAAAATCATGACCAATACAAGAGCCAAAGCGTAGATGATCATACGTACGCTAGCTACATCTTGAAGGAGCATATTTAAAATTCCTAAAACAATCGCTGAAACGATGGTACCAGTAATAGATCCAAGTCCACCAAATACAACGATAATCAACACGTTGATGGAATTAATAAAGGTGTAATCTTTTGGCACAACAGATCCGATAAAACCAGCCTGAAGTGAACCAGCAATACTTGCTGTAATGGCACCAAAGACAAAAGCGATAATCTTGATCTTTGTAGTGTTTACCCCAACGGATTCTGCAGCAATCTCATCCTCACGAACAGATAGAGTAGAGCGTCCGATTGGACTACGTAGGAAGTTGAGAGTTGCAATAGTTGTGACCACCACAAAAAGATAAACCATTTGCCAATTGGTAAAGTTTGGAATACCCAAGATACCAGCAGCACCGTTGGTCAAACTTCCACCATTAATAATAAAGATACGAATGATTTCTGAGACACCTAGTGTTGCAACAGCCAGGTAGTCACCCTTCAAGCGTAGTGTTGGGATCCCAACGAGCAAAGCGACTGCACCAGAAATCAAGGCACCCAAGATCATTGCTCCAAAGAAGGCACCATAGGTTGGTGATTTTGAACCAATAATCGCTGCTGCATAAGCCCCAATCGCCATAAAGCCTGCATGACCGAGTGAGAATTGTCCTGAAAAACCAACGATTAAGTTCAGACCTACTGCAAGGATGATATTAATCCCAATTTGTTCTAAAATTTGAACATGGAATAGATTGAGAATACCAGCAGAAACCAGTACGCTAATTAATCCATAACCCGCTAACAGAAGGAATAACCAGAGAATATTTACTTTAAGATTTGTCTTCATTGTTTACACCTTCTCTTTCACATTCTTACCAAGGATACCTGCAGGTCGAACAATCAGAATCAAAAGCAAGATTCCATATACGATAGCATCACGGAAATCAGACATACCGAAGGCAGTAGCAAATGTTTCCAACAAGCCAATCACAAATCCCCCCAGAGCTGCACCAGGAATAATCCCGATACCACCGAGTACGGCCGCAACGAATGATTTCAGACCTGGAGTCACGCCCATCAAAGGTTCAAGAGAGTTGTAGTAAAGAGCAATGAGGACACCTGCCGCACCAGCAAGAGCTGAACCCAAAGCAAAGGTAAAGCTGATTGTGCGATTTACATTAATTCCCATCAATTGAGCTGCGTCACTATCAACTGATACCGCACGCATGGCTTTCCCCATTTTTGTTTTTTGGACGATCAATTGTAATAAAACCATCAAGAGTACAGAAACTGCTAAAATCATCAATTGAACATTTGTCAAGCTAATTGGCCCGAAATCAAAACGGACGGTTTCAATTGCTTGAGGGAAGGCACGAGTATTGGCGCCTACTAGATAAACCATTCCGTATTCCAGTAGGAAAGACACTCCGATGGCAGTAATCAATACAGCAATGCGTGTAGAGTGTCGCAAAGGACGGTAGGCAAGAAATTCAATCACAACACCAAGTAGTGCGGTTCCTGCCATTGAAATAATCAAAGCTAAAAAGAAATCCATTTGGAAGGAATTAATCAAAAAGTAACCAATAAAGGCACCTATCATATAAATATCACCGTGGGCGAAGTTGATGAGTTTGATAATTCCATAAACCATAGTATAACCCAAGGCCAAAAGTGCATAAACACTACCCAGAATTAAACCATTCACAAGTTGTTGGAGCATAGCATTCACTCTTTTCTATCGTTATTTTTTAGAAAATTTTCATCATTTTCACAAGTTCATAAACACCGAAACAGGGAGTGAGTCAAAGGCTCATTCCCTATTTCAACTACTATTCTAATGTTATGGTTTTACAACTTCTGCTGCTTCTACTTTACCATTGTTCATAGTCATCATGTAAGCAGTTTTCACCGTATTGTGGTCAGCATCAAAGCTTGTTTGACCAGTTACACCATCAAAATCTTTGGTTTTAGCAAGGTTGTCCTTGATTTCACCTGAGTTTTTAGCACCTTTTGCAGCATTTGCTACTAGGTAAACTGAGTCATAGGCCAAGGCTGAGAAGGTTGAAGGCTCTTCATTGTATTTAGCACGGTATGCTTCAAGGAAGGCTTTAGCTTTTTCAGAAACATCAACTGTAGTTGAGAATCCTGAGATGAAGTAAATGTTTGATGCTTTTTCAGCTGTTGCTTGTTGAACAAATTCTTCACCGTTAAATCCATCACCACCAACGATTGGTTTATCAATTCCCATACCACGGGCTTGGTTTACGATTTTACCTGCTTCTGTGTAGTAGCCTGGGACAACGATAGCGTCAAACTCTTTCCCTTTCATTTTAGTAAGGGCTGCTTGGAAGTCTGTATCACCTGCTACAAACGTTTCATCTGCTACAATCTCACCCTTGTAGGTTTCACGGAAAGATTTAGCAATACCTTTAGCATAGTCACTAGCATTGTCAGTATAAAGAACAACCTTCTTAGCATTCAATTTGTTTGTCACATAGTTTGAAATAATCTTCCCTTGGAAGCTATCTTGGAATGTTCCGATAAATAGGTAATCTTGACCTTTAGTCAATCCATCTTGAGTAGCACTTGGTGAGATCAATGGCACTCCTGCTTTGGTAGCGTTAGCTACAGCTGCAGCAGTTGCACCAGATGTCGCAGGTCCCACAATGGCTGCCACTTTTGATTGGGTTACAAGGTTCGTTGTAACAGAAGCTGCTTCGGCAGTTTCTGACTTGTTGTCTTTGTCTACAACTTCGATTTGTTTTCCATCGATACCACCTGCTGCATTGATTTCATCAACGGCAAGTTGGGCCCCTTTTTGTTCAGATGTTCCGTAGGCTGCTACAGCACCTGTTTCTTCAAAATTAAATCCAATCTTAATTGTCTTTTCATCGACTGAGTTACCAGCAGCGTTTGAGGCTCCTGATTTGACCTCTCCACAAGCAGCGAGAAGGGCTACGCTAGCAAGGGCCACAAAAGATAGGGCAAATTTTTTCTTCATTTTTTATCTCCTTATAATGTTGTTCCAAAATAGTATGTTAAGAATATACCGAATTATCAGAAAATTGTCAATACATTTATTTAATTTTTTTAAATGATAACGCTTTCTTCGTTACGATAGAGATTGCCAACAAAGGGAGTCTCTAACTCTTGAATATGACAAGGCCTTACCTTTTTGATAAATCGTTCCTTACCTAATCTCTCAACTAAGTCATCTAGCTCCTCAGTTGGAACATAGAGCTGCAAGTAACGATGTTTTTTGGAATGGTAACAGATATCACCGTATTCCTGAAGTTTTTTTGCATCCCGATTATAGTAAAGATAGATGATTAATCCCGATCGATTGACCTTTTCAAACATGATGAACCCTCCTTCTAAGAAATCTGCTCCTATTATATCAAAAAAAGCAAACCCCGTCGAGTTTGCTTTTTAGGTTGGTTAGCTCAAAGAGTTGTTGGCCATGATTTCATCAATGAAACCATACTCAAGTGTTTCTTGGGCACTCATCCAGTAATCACGTTCTGCGTCTACATGAATTTGCTCAACTGTTTTACCAGAGTTATCTGCAAGAATTTGCTCCAAAGTCTTACGAGTTTTAAGTAAGTGCTCTGCAGCGATTGCCATATCTGTCTGTTGGGTACCACCACCTGTACCACCCATTGGTTGGTGAATCATGTACTCTGCATTTGGAAGCATGAAACGTTTGCCTTTTGCGCCACTTGATGCAATGACAGTCCCCATGGATGCAGCCATCCCCATAACGATGGTTTGGACATCTGCCTTGATAAAGTTCATGGTATCAACGATTGCCAAACCAGCTGAAACAGAACCACCCGGAGTATTTACATAAAGGTAAATATCTTTTGTACTGTCTTGGGCATCCAAGAAGAGCAATTGGGCAATAACGGAGTTGGCCATGTTGTCTTCAACTGGTCCAGTTAACATGATGATGCGGTCTTTCAGAAGACGAGAGTAAATGTCATAGGAACGTTCTCCACGGCTTGTTTGTTCAATAACTACAGGAATCATTCATTTCTCCTTTTATGTTGAATTTTCTTAGTCTTACGACTCAATACAGAACTATTATATCTTTTTGGTCAAAAAAGGTCAAATTTTTGCTCTATTCTCTAAACAGAAACAAAAACTCAACCTCCTTTCAAGTCAAAAACGAACTTCTAGTTTCAATATTTACTTTGGAATTTTATTTAGTACCAAACAAGCGGTCTCCAGCATCTCCAAGACCTGGAACAATATAACCGTGTTCGTTCAAGCGTTCATCCAAGGCTGCAGTAAAAATTTCTACATCTGGGTGTGCTTCTTGGAGGGCTTTCACTCCTTCTGGAGCAGATACTAGGCAGACAAACTTGATATTTGAAGCGCCACGTTTTTTAAGGGAATCTACTGCCAAGATTGCTGAGCCACCTGTTGCCAACATTGGATCAACGACAAAAATTTGACGTTGGTCAATATCCTCAGGTAATTTCACTAAGTATTCAACTGGTTGAAGGGTTTCTTCATCACGGTACATACCGATGTGTCCAACTTTGGCTGCTGGAACCAAGCTCAAGAGGCCATCTACCATCCCGATACCTGCACGCAAGATTGGGACAATCGCCAATTTTTTCCCAGCCAATTGTTTTTGAACGGTCTTTGTGATAGGTGTTTCGATTTCCACATCTTCAAGTGGAAGATCACGAAGTACTTCATATCCCATCAACATTGCAATCTCGTCTACTAGTTCACGAAAAGCTTTTGTAGAAGTATCTGTACGACGCAAGATTGACAATTTGTGTTGAATGAGTGGATGATTAATGACTTCAATTTTTCCCATTTTCTGAATTCCTTCTTTCAATTTATTCTTCTTATTATATCAAAAAACGGTTTAAAAAGCTTTCTAAACCATTTATTTTTATTAATTTTTAAATCAAATCTGCCTCTTGAAGAGCCGTCTGAACAGTCTCTAATGGTAAATGGGTTAACTCGGTGCCTTTTTCTTGATAAAGGTACTGGGCATAGTCATCCATTCGGTACTGGTTGATATAAACCACGCGCTTGCAACCAACTTGTAGCAGTTGTTTGGTGCAGTTCAGACAAGGGAAATGGGTCACATAGGCTGTAAATCCTCTGGGAACCCCTCGCTCAGCCCCTTGGAGAATAGCATTGACCTCGGCGTGAAGGGTTCGAACACAGTGACCTTCAATGACCAGACATTCGTGGTCAATACAGTGCTCCGTTCCTGATACGGAACCATTGTAGCCTGTTGAAATGACTTTATTGTCCTTAACGAGGACAGCTCCCACCTTGGCACGTTTGCAGGTCGAACGATTGGCAATCAGTAAAGCCTGGGCTGCAAAGTACTCATCCCAAGCCAGTCTTTTTTCTGTCATAAGTCTTCTCCTTATCCCCTATTTTTTGAAAAATGGCAAGCGTAAATCTGCAATCTTTTCAGCTGGAACCTTCATGCCATCCTTGATCCATTTGAGCAGAACCGATACGATGGCAGAGCTCCAAAAGGAATGAAGGTAGCTACTGACACCTTTTGATTTCCCGTGGTATTTTTCTAGAAATTCCTGCATGGCTTGGACAAAAATCTTTTCCAAATGATAGTCCAGAGCAAGTTGGATAACCTTGGCTTCTTTCTTGGCTGCTCGAAAAAGGTGAACCCATACTAGATAAAGGTCGGTTTTGACATCGTAGTGGCTCAGCTGTTCCATAATGTTATGGACACTGCGTTTAAAGACACTTTCCAAAATCTCTTCTTTGGAGTCATAGTTACGATAGAAGGCGGCACGAGAGACGCCCGCACGTTTGACCAGCTCCGAAATACTGATCTTGGCCAAGTCTTTTTTCTCTAGAAGTTGCAAAAGAGCCGTCTCGATTGCTTCTCTGGTTAAAAAATTGGATTCTTGATTTGATTTTCTGAGATTTTCAAGAGATTTTTCAGATATTTTACGTTCAGACATAACAATTTCTTTCTACTTGTGACAACAGAGAGGTGGTACTTTTGTTTCAAGGGCTTTCATGATATAATTGTAAAAAAAGACAGAACCTTTGTCAATGTATAAGTGACAAAGATGGAGAATTTCTATGACTTGGAAGATTGTAGCTGACTCTGGTTGTGATTATCGTCAACTGGCAACTCCTGCTATTGATACGGAATTTGTTAGTGTTCCTTTAACCATTCAAGTAGCTGATCAGGTCTTTATCGATGATGCCAATCTTGACATTGACCACATGATGGAAACCATGTATGCGACTTCTGAGGCTTCAAAATCAGCTTGTCCTAGCCCTGATGATTACTTGCGAGCATTTGAAGGTGCTAAGCATATCTTTGTCGTTACTATCACTGGTACTCTTTCAGGTAGCCATAATAGTGCACAGCTCGCTAAGAATATCTATCTGGAAGAACACCCTGACACTCAGATTCATGTGATCGATACATTGTCTGCAGGTGGTGAGGTTGACTTGATTGTCGAGAAAATCAATAGCTTGATTGATCAAGGACTTTCTTATGAGGAAATTGTTGAAGCTATTACAGCCTACCAAGAAAAAACGAAGTTGCTTTTTGTACTCGCTAAGGTTGATAACTTGGTAAAAAATGGTCGTTTAAGCAAGCTGATCGGTACAGTTGTCGGTCTTCTCAACATCCGTATGGTTGGGGAAGCAAGTGAAACTGGAACCCTAGAACTACTCCAAAAAGCGCGTGGACCAAAAAAATCCCTTCAAGCAGCCTATGAAGAACTCATCAAGGCTGGCTACGCTGGTGGCCGTATCGTCATGGCTCATCGCAGCAATGAAAAATTCTGTCAGCAATTGTCAGAACGCTTGCTGGAAACCTTCCCACAAGCGGATATCAAAATCATCCCGACATCTGGTCTCTGCAGTTTCTATGCAGAAGATGGCGGTTTGTTGATGGGATATGAAATCAACTAAGATTATGAGCAACAAGAGATGTCAAGCATCTCTTGTTTTTTGTGGTACAATAGAGCTATGAAACATTTTGATACTATTGTCATTGGTGGAGGACCTGCAGGTATGATGGCTACCATTTCCAGTAGCTTTTATGGTCAGAAAACTCTACTCATCGAAAAAAATCGAAAACTTGGGAAAAAATTAGCTGGAACGGGCGGTGGTCGTTGTAATGTGACCAACAATGGAACTTTAGATGACCTATTAGCTGGCATCCCTGGTAACGGGCGGTTTCTTTACAGTGTCTTCTCCCAGTTTGATAACCATGATATCATCAACTTTTTTACGGAAAATGGTGTTAAACTCAAGGTCGAGGACCACGGACGCGTCTTTCCTGCTAGTGACAAGTCTCGGACTATTATCGAGACACTAGAAAAGAAAATCACTGAACTCGGTGGTCAAGTTGCTACTCAAACAGAAATTGTTTCGGTTAAAAAGATAGACGACCAGTTTGTCCTTAAGTCCGCAGACCAAACCTTCACTTGTAATAAACTGATTGTTACAACTGGTGGTAAATCCTATCCTTCTACTGGTTCTACTGGTTTTGGGCATGAGATCGCCCGCCATTTTAAACATACCATTACTGAGCTTGAAGCTGCTGAGAGCCCATTGTTGACTGATTTTCCACACAAAGCGCTTCAAGGGATTTCACTAGACGATGTGACCTTAAGCTATGGTAAGCATGTCATCACTCACGATCTGCTCTTTACCCACTTTGGTTTGTCGGGTCCTGCTGCTCTGCGTATGTCTAGTTTTGTCAAGGGTGGGGAGGTTCTCTCGCTAGATGTTTTGCCTCAACTTTCTGAGAGCGACTTGTTGGCATTTCTAGAGGAAAATCGAGAAAAATTCTTGAAAAATGCTTTAAAAACTTTGTTGCCAGAACGTTTAGCAGAGTTCTTTGTGCAAGGCTATCCTGACAAAGTTAAACAGCTAACTGAAAAAGAACGCGAGCAACTTGTCCAATCTATCAAGGCTCTCAAAATTCCTGTGACTGGTAAAATGTCATTGGCTAAGTCCTTTGTTACTAAAGGAGGCGTCAGTCTTAAGGAAATCAATCCCAAAACTCTGGAAAGTAAGCTCGTTCCTGGTCTCCACTTTGCTGGCGAGGTACTGGATATCAATGCCCACACGGGTGGCTTTAACATTACTTCTGCCCTCTGCACCGGCTGGGTGGCAGGCTCCAATCCAATAAATACCAAGTAAGAAAGGAAGTCCTTTGGAACATATTATTTTACTGAGAGGCGTTACTCCTAATGGAAAAAATGCTATCCCGAAAATGTCTTATTTGATAGATATTTTGACAGAAGCTGGTTTTCAACACGTTCGAACCTATATTCAAAGTGGGAATATCATTCTTGAGAGTGACTCAGATTTAGAAGAAATACGAGAACGCGTTCATACTTTGATAAAGGAAAAAATTGGGGCCGACTTAAAAATGGTTATCAAGAATAAGAACGATTTTGAAAAGATTGTTCATGAGAATCCATTTAAAGAAGACTATCTTCATGATCGTGTGCATGTAATTCTTTATCAAGGACTTATCCAAAGTCTGCCACTAGAAAAATTGAAAACTGACTACGGCGAGGAAGAAATCTGTGTAGGCGATTACTGTCTCTACCTCTATCTTCCTAGAACTGCAAAACAAAAAAAGCTCAATACTAACTATCTTGAAAAATTGTTTGGCGTGGTTCTGACCATGCGAAAACTGAATGTAGTAGAAAAATTACTAACAAAATAAGTGAAAGAAAATGAACAGAAGAGAGTCAGTCGATTTTGTCAACATGTGCATGATTAAATACGGAAACAAGGTTCTGGTCCAAGACCGAGTTAGTCCTGACTGGCCTGGCATTACTTTTCCTGGCGGGCATATTGAACGCGGCGAATCCTTTGTTGATGCTGTCATTCGTGAAGTGAGAGAAGAAACGGGTCTGACCATTTCCAAACCCCAACTCTGTGGTATCAAAGATTGGTATGATGATGAGGATTACCGTTATGTTGTCCTTTTTTACAAGACAGAACTCTTTACTGGTGAACTCCAGTCTTCAGACGAAGGAAGAGTCTGGTGGGAAGATTTTGAAAATCTCTCTCAACTAAAACTAGCAACTAAGGATATGTCCGATATGCTTCGTGTATTTGTAGAAGAGGATCTGAGTGAATTCTTCTACTACAAAGACGGCGAAGACTGGCTTTATGATTTGAAGTAAAAAATAGGCTCGGAAATTCCTAGCCTATTTATTCTGCATTTGTTCGAACGTAAGCTGCAATGGCATCTGATGTGTACTGGGCTGTTCCAGCTCCAAACTTGTCAATATTTTCCTTGAACTCTGGGTTGTAGACGTAGCCTTTACCGATATGTCCGAAGACTTCAATAGAGCAGTCAAATCCATAAGTACGAATGGCTTGCAAGAGCTTGGCAGCTTGTTCTTGGTTTTCAGTTGCTGTTGCAGATAAACCAGCTTGAAGATTTCGTGCCAAGGATTGAAAAACTTGGTTAAAGGCGGCCGTAGACTCATCTTCACGACCTTTTTGGCGTTCGAGGGCTTGATCCATGACTTCTTGACCATATTTTTCTACCGCTTCTTGGTGGTATTTTTGATTGTCTTGATAGATAAATCCAGTGAATTTTTCTTCAATAGTCATTTTTCTTTCTCCTTTTTGATCTTGAATGGTTTTTTGCAAGGTGGAAATCAAGGTATCCAGATGTTGCCTTTCTCGAGTTAAACACTCCAACTGCTTAGTCAAATGGGGCAATAAATCTGATGATTCTTCCGTTAACAACTCTGCTATTTTTTCTAAAGAAAAGCCTAGATATTTGTAGTATAGAATGACCTGAAGGCGTTCCAAATCCTCTTTACTATAGGTTCGATAACCGTTCTCTGACTTTAAAGGGACCAAGAGTCCTATCTTGTCATAGTGGTGCAGGGTCTTGACAGAGACACCTGAAAGCTGCGCAGCTTCTTTGATATGGTACATGATTTCCTCCTTATACTCAATGAAAATCAAAGAGCAAACTAGGAAGCTAGCCGCAGGTTGCTCAAAACACTGTTTTGAGGTTGCAGATAGAACTGACGAAGTCAGTAACCATACCTACGGTAAGGCGACGCTGACGTGGTTTGAAGAGATTTTCGAAGAGTATTACATTAATAGTATAACCCCTCCCCCTAGGTCAGAGTCAAGCGTTTTTGCGAAAAATTTTTAACTTTTTGAGAAAGGTGTGAAAACTTGAAAATGGTTTTCTTGACAGACCTTAGAAAACATGATAGGATAGTCAAGTCTATCAATCAAACAGAAGGCTCATAGAGAGCCATTGAGAGAGGGCTATTTGACAACTCAAGTAGCCTTTTCTTATTTTAAAAAACAAGATTAGAGTTTCAACTATGTCAGAAAAATCACAATGGGGTTCAAAACTAGGCTTTATCCTAGCATCTGCTGGTTCAGCCATCGGACTTGGAGCCGTTTGGAAATTTCCCTACATGACTGCCGCTAATGGCGGGGGAGGCTTTTTACTGGTCTTTCTCATTTCCACCATTTTAATCGGTTTCCCGCTCCTGCTGGCTGAGTTTGCACTTGGCCGTAGTGCTGGCGTTTCTGCTATCAAAACCTTTGGAAAACTTGGCAACAGTAACAAGTACAACTTTATCGGTTGGATTGGTGCCTTTGCCCTCTTTATCCTTCTCTCTTTCTATAGTGTTATAGGGGGATGGATTTTAGTCTATCTAGGCATTGAGTTTGGGAAATTGTTCCAACTTGGTGGAACGGGTGATTATGCTCAGTTATTCACTTCAATCATTTCAAATCCAGCCATTGCCCTAGGGGCTCAAGCCGCCTTTATCTTGTTGAATATCTTTATTGTATCACGTGGGGTTCAAAAAGGGATTGAAAGAGCCTCAAAAGTGATGATGCCTCTGCTCTTTATCATTTTTGTCATTATCATTGGGCGCTCTCTCAGTTTGCCAAATGCCATGGAAGGTGTTCTCTACTTTCTCAAACCAGACTTCTCAAAACTGACCAGTGCTGGCTTCCTTTATGCCCTAGGCCAATCTTTCTTTGCCCTTTCACTAGGGGTCACAGCCATGCTGACCTATGCGTCCTACTTGGACAAAAAAACTAACCTGGTCCAATCAGGGATTTCCATTGTAGCCATGAACATCTCGGTATCCATCATGGCAGGTCTAGCCATTTTCCCAGCCATGTCAGCCTTCAACATCCAGTCCGAAGGGGGACCTAGCTTGCTCTTTATCGTCTTGCCCCAACTCTTTGACAAGATGCCCTTTGGAACCATTTTTTACATCCTTTTCCTCTTGCTCTTCCTCTTTGCGACGGTCACTTCTTCTGTCGTGATGCTGGAAATCAATGTGGGCAATATCACCAATCAGGACAACAGCAAGCGGGCTAAGTGGAGTGCCATTTTAGGAATTTTGACCTTTGTCTTTGGAATTCCTTCAGCCCTATCTTACGGTGTCATGGCGGATGTTCACATCTTTGGGAAGACCTTCTTTGACGCTATGGATTTCTTGGTTTCCAATCTCCTAATGCCCTTTGGCGCTCTCTGCCTTTCTCTCTTTACTTGCTACATCTTCAAAAAGGCTCTTGCCATGGAGGAACTCCATCTTGATGAAAGAACATGGGAACAAGGACTTTTCCAAGTTTGGCTTTTCCTTCTTCGTTTCATCATTCCAATTATCATCATCGTGGTCTTTATCGCCCAATTTATGTAATCAAAAAGGACTTGAGTAGTGAACTCAGGCCCTTTCTTTTTTTATGGATGACTAACAATCAATTCTAAACCTTGTCCCTCTATCGTCCAAGCTTCAACATCACTTGGTAGGATAAAGTGGCTCCCTTTTTGAATCGGATAGTTTTTTCCATCAACAGTGAGGTGACCTTGACCGGCTAAGATACTCAACAAGCTGTAGTCAGCTGTCTTTTCAAAGTCAACTTTTCCAGTGATTTCCCACTTGTAAACTGCGAAGAAGTCATTAGACACCAGAAGAGTTGAACGCAAATCATCAGCTTTGATAGTTACAGGACGGCTATTGGCAGGCTCTCCAATGTTTAAAACATCGATAGATTTTTCAAGGTGAAGTTCACGCAAGTTACCCTTGTCATCCTTACGGTCAAAGTCATAGACACGATAGGTGGTATCGCTAGACTGCTGGGTTTCAAGAATCAAGATACCTGCTCCGATAGCGTGCATGGTTCCGCTTGGTACATAGAAGAAATCTCCAGCCTTGACAGGGACTTTTGTTAATAGACCATCCCAGTTTTTAGCTTCGATTTGCTGGCGAAGTTCTTCCTTTGACTTAGCATTATGACCATAGATAATCTCTGATCCTTCATCTGCAGCGATGATATACCAGCATTCTGTTTTTCCAAGTTCACCTTCATGCTCTAGTCCATAGGCATCGTCTGGGTGAACTTGAACACTAAGCCAGTCTTTGGCATCGAGGATTTTGGTCAAGAGTGGAAACACAGGTTCTGGACGGTTGCCAAACAACTCACGGTGTTCCGCATACAAAGTTGCTAGGTCTGTTCCCTCGTAGCGACCATTGGCTACCTTAGAAACTCCATTTGGATGAGCTGAGATAGCCCAGTATTCTCCGATTTTTTCACTTGGAATGTCGTAACCAAACTCATCACGTAGCTTGGTTCCACCCCAGATTTTTTCTTGCATAACTGATTGTAAAAATAATGGTTCTGACATGTCGATCTCCTGTCTGTTTTCTCCTTTCATTATAGCAAAAAAAGAGTTCCATTAGAACTCTTTTTCATATCTTATAAATTAGGGAGAAGATTTTATAAAAATAGTGAAGAAATCCCCTCATATGCTATAACTTTTGTTGGCGTTCAAACTCTACTATGCCCTTATTTCATACGATAAAAATCAAGCACTAGTCCGGAAGGGCCTCCAACTAACAGGCTTTCGGTTCCCCAATCGGTTACAACTGGACCGTTTAAAACCTGGATACCAAGCTCTTTCAACCGTTGGTAGTTCTGATCTACATCCTCAACCTCGATATGAAGAATGATTCCTGACTGAAAGTTTTCCAAAGGAATCAAATGATTTTGAGACAACATGAGGCAGTGACTGCCAATCGTGAACTGTGCAAAACTGTCGTCAACATAATCGGCTTTTTTATCCAAAATACGCTCCAAGTCGGCACAGACTTGAGGAACATTTGAAACGATGATATCTAATTGATTTAAATTCATTTACTATCCTCCAGAAAAAGACCGGATTGCTCCGATCTTTTCAAGTTCTGCTCTAAGAAAATCAAAGAATAAAATCTACAAAGTTTACCTTTGATTTTCGATGAGAGAAATTATTTGATTGCGCGTGATTGCAATCCTTCTTCTTCCAAGAAGAGGCGGAATGGTACGAGTTCTTCTGCTTCGTATTTTTCCTTGAAGGCTTTGATTGCTTCTTCTGAGTGAAGTTTTGGATCCAATTCAAGTACTTCTACTGGAAGTGGACGGTGTTGCGTGATGCGAGCATCGATAACAACAGTTTTACCTTCTTTGTTGAGTTTCACAGCTTCTGCAACAACTGCGTCGATGTCTTCGATACGATCAACTGTAAATCCAACAGCACCTTGTGCTTCAGCAATTTTTGCGTAGTCAGCGTTTGTGAAGTCACAACCAAACAAGTGTTTATTTGTGTCTTCGTATTTGTCCTTGATGAAGGCATATTTACCATTTGAGAAGATAACGTTGATAACTGGAAGGTCGTATTGAACGTTTGTGATCACGTCTGGGTAGCACATGTTGAATGCACCGTCACCCATGATGTTCCATACTTGGCGATCTGGATTGTCTTTTTTAGCAGCGATACCACCAGGAAGGGCAATACCCATTGTCGCAAAGAGTGGAGATGTACGCCACATGTTCTTAGGTGTCATGTGAAGGTGACGAGTAGATGTTTGAGTAGTGTCACCTACGTCGATTGAGTAGATAGCGTCTTGATCAGCATGTTTATTGATAGCATTGTAAACTTGGTACAATTGCAATTCACCCTCAGTTTTACCTTCGAGTTTGTTCATGTAATCACGCCAGTTTTGGTTGTTCTTAACGTTTGCACGCCACCATGGAGTAGATTCTACTGGGTTTACTTTGTCAAGGATTGCTTTCGCTGCTTGACCTGCATCACCAAGGATAGAAGCATCAAGGGCATGACGTTTACCAAGTTTGTAAGGGTCAATATCAACTTGGATGAATTTTTCAGTGTTCTTGAAGGCTTCGTAAACTTCAGCAAATGGGAAGTTTGAACCAAGGAAAAGAACGGTGTCTGCTTCAAAGACCACTTCGTTGGCTGGTTTCCAACCAACACGGTAAGCAGAACCTGTCAAACCTTCGTAGTCCCATTCAAAGGCTTCGAAGTTTTTACCAGTTGTGATGATTGGTGCTTTGATCTTACGTGACAATTCAGTGATGACATCACCAGCACCAACTCCACCAAAACCAGCGTAGATAACTGGACGTTCCGCATTGTTCAAGATCTCAACTGCTTTGTCAATTTCAACTTCGTTCAAAGCAGGAGCGAGGAAGCGACGTTCGTAAGAACCTGATCCGTAGTATGAGTTTTCGTCGATTTCTTGGAAACCGAAGTTTACTGGGATTTCAACAACAGCTGGACCTTTTTTAGAAACTGCAGCACGGCAAGCTTCGTCGATTACTTTTGGCAATTGCTCAGCGTAAGCTACACGTTTGTTGTAGACAGCGATACCGTTGTACATTGGGTTTTGGTTCAATTCTTGGAAGGCATCCATGTTGAGTTCGTTAACTGGACGTGATCCAAGGATAGCAAGGAATGGAGTGTTATCCATAGCTGCATCGTAAACACCGTTAATCAAGTGAGTCGCACCTGGACCACCTGAACCAACAGCAACCCCGATTGAGCCGCCGAATTTAGCTTGCATTACCGCTGCAAGAGCACCTGTTTCTTCGTGGCGAACTTGCAAGAAGCGGATATCTTTGTCTTCAGCCAAAGCATCCATCAATGAGCTGAGTGTTCCTGATGGGATACCGTAGATTGTATCTACGCCCCATGTTTTCAATACATTAAGCATTGCTGCAGATGCAGTAATTTTCCCTTGAGTCATAATGATAACTCTCCTTCAAATATTTTTAAAACTTGATTCATCCGTTTTCATATATTATTTGGAAACGTTTCAGCAAATTTTTACTCTACTACTTTACCACATTTGTTTTGGGTCTCCTAAGAATGTGCTCAGAAATTTTTATTCTCTATTACAGTACAGTTTGAAAACGTTTTATGTGACTGTTTTATAATAAAAAGCGAGCAAGCTCGCTTTTAGTCTATTTTACTAAAGTTTAGTAAGAGTGAACTGGTCAGAACAGATACAGAACTAAAGGCCATGGCTAGACCTGCCAGTTCTGGATTGAGGGCCAATCCAACACCAGAAAAGATTCCTGCTGCAATCGGAATTCCGACGACATTGTAGATAAAGGCCCAGAAAAGATTGAGCAGAATACGGTTAAAGGTTTTCTTACTCATGTCAAAGGCACGAACCACTCCTAGGAGGTTATTAGTTGTCAACACTAAATCTGCTGACTCGATGGCGATATCCGTTCCAGCTCCCATAGCAATCCCCACATCTGCTACACTGAGGGCAGGAGCATCATTGATGCCATCACCAACAAAGGCTACTTTCCCAGCTGCTTGTAGTTTATGGATTTCATGGGCTTTTTCTTCTGGTAGGACGCCTGCAATGACCTCTTCGATTCCGATTTGATCTGCAATAGCACGCGCCACACCAGCATTATCTCCTGTCAGCATGACTGTTTTAAGACCACGTTTTTTCAACTGACTGATGGCTAGCTTAGCATTTTCCTTGGGAATATCTTGCAAAGCAAGCAAGCCTTTGATTTCATTATCAACAGCCAAGAAAACAACTGTCTTAGCTTCTTTTTCTAGTTCTTCTAGTTTTTCCTGATAAGCGCTGGAAATATCCATACTATCTAGCATTTTAGCATTTCCAAGTAAGACTTGTTTCCCAGCTATTTGCCCTGAAACACCTTTTCCGTGCAAGGCTTGGAAATTTTCGACAGTTTGAAACTCAAGTCCAGCTTCACTTGCTCTCTTGACAACAGCCTCAGCCAGTGGGTGTTGAGAAGCTTCTTCCAAGGAGGCAGCTAAGCCGAGCACTTCTGTCTCATCGCCAATGATATCAGTGACCACTGGTTTTCCTTCCGTCAAAGTCCCTGTCTTATCAAACACGATAGTTTGGACTTTCTGAATTTCCTGTAAGACTGTTCCATTTTTGAGAAGAACCCCCATTTTGGCACTGCGTCCTGTCCCTACCATAAGAGCTGTCGGTGTTGCAAGACCCAAGGCACAAGGGCAGGCAATAATCAAAACCGCAACTCCATAGAGAAGAGAAGACACAAAGCTAGCTCCAAGCACGACTACACTATCCCTGAGCAAAACGAACCAAACCCAAAAGGTCACGATTCCTAAAATGACAACTGCTGGGACAAAAATCCCTGAAATCTTATCCGTCAAGTCCTGAATCGGTGCGCGGCTAGTCTGAGCTTTCTTTACAAAGTCTACAATCTGTGCCAAAACAGTCTCTGAGCCAACCTTTTCTGCCCTAAAAATAAGCGTTCCGCTATTATTGATAGTTGAGCCAATGACAGTATCTCCAACTGTCTTGTCCACTGGCAGGCTCTCACCTGTCACCATGGATTCATCTATGCTGGACACACCTTCCACTACGACACCATCAACTGCAATCTTTTCACCTGGACGCACTCGAACCAGGTCGCCTACCTTGACTTGGTCCAAGGGAACTTGAACATAGCTATCATCACGCAAGACTTCCGCTGTTTTAGCCTGCAAATCCAGTAGTTTCTCCACAGCTTGGGAAGTATTTTTCCTCATTTTCTCTTCAAAAACTGCCCCCAAAAGAACGAAGAAGAGGATAAATCCAGCACTTTCAAAGTAGACAGGGAGACCAGCAAAGAGGGCAACTAGACTATAGAGATAAGCCACTAGAGTTCCCAAAGCAACCAAGGTATCCATATTGGCATTGTGTTTTTTAAAGCTGGCCCAAGCGCTTTGGATATAAGGACCACCTGCTACTAACATAATAGGCGTTGTGGCTAGAAAGGTTCCCCAATGCATGACTTGGTGACTAATGCTGCCTGTCAACATCCCAATCATGAGAATCACAAGAGGCACAGTAAAGATACTGGTAATCCAAAAACGCTGTAAAAGTGATAAAGATTTTCGAGTCTTCTCAACTACGGTATAACTTCCCTTTTGCATCTTCATTCCACATGAGAATTCATGTTTCCCCAACTCTTGAGGTGTAAAACGAATGACCTTTTCCTCGTCTACTCCGATTGGTTCCAAGATGCCTTCTTCTTCAAAAAGAATTTCCTTGTAACAGTTTGAAGGGGTGGCACGATGAAAGGTAATTTCAGCGGGAATCCCTTTTTGGAGCTGGATATGGGCTGGGTGATAGCCTTTTTCAGCTGTGATACGGATTTTTTGAATGCCATTTTCCAGGCTTGCTTTCACAATTTCAGTCATCATTTCCTCCTACTCTACAATCATCTTGCCGTGCATCATATTCATGCCACATGCAAAGCCAAACTCTCCAGCCTGTTCAGGTGTGATTTCCACTACATACTCTTCACCCATAGGCAAGTCCGCATGCACTCCAAAATCTGGGAAAACAATCTGATCTAGGCAGGGTGAAGGGTCCTTACGGTCAAAGACAATACGGGCTGGCACTGATTTCTTAAGAATAATCAACTCAGGCGTATATCCCCCTTTGACTTCCACTCGAATCTCTTGGTAGCCCTTTTTTTGCTGAGCCTTTTGTCCAGATTTTTCAGGCTTTTTGAAAAACCAAATCAAGATAAACGCGATAAGGGCAATACAAATAATGGTTACAATACTATTTAACATGACGTCTCCTTTACATACAATTACATTTTACTTCTGTTACAGCGCTTGATTTCTTCTCAGAAATCACAGCTTCTAAGTCTTCCAAGTCAGCCTGAGTAAAATCACATTCAGCAATCAAATCAGCCAACAAGTTCTTAATCCTACGAGAACAAACCTTGTCCTTGATATCTTGGACAAGCAAGTCTCGGCTTTGGTCTAGAGTTAAAAGCGCCGAATAAACAAAGGACTTGCCCACTTTTTTCCTTGTCAGACACTCTTTCTCAACCAAACGAGCCAAAAGAGTTTGAATGGTTGACTTGGACCAGTCAAACCGTTCCGCCAGAACCCTGATCAAATCGCTACTGGTCTGCTCGCCCTGCATCCAGATAATCTTCATGACCTGCCATTCTGCATCTGAAATCTGCATTGTTATTCCTCCTAAATCTACATTTGTCGATTACAATTATCAGTATACCTCCAAAATCTACATTTGTCAATTATAAAATTACATATTTCTTAAAAAAGTGCTTTAATCATTTGATGGGGGATTTGCAGTCAAATTTTACTATATAAACTATAAAAATATGCTATACTGTAGAAAAAAGAAAACAACCACTAGGGGTGCGTAAAGCTGAGATTAACGACTGTTAGATCCCTTTGACTCAATCTAGGTAATGCTAGCTGATGGAAGTGGAAATGATAATGAGGACTACTTGTCTTCTATTGCTTTCCTGAAACAGACTAGCTTGTTCTTAAGAATACAAACTTCAGTTGGTTGGGAGGTTTTAGATGACTTATTTACCCGTTGCTCTAACTATTGCAGGGACTGACCCTAGTGGCGGTGCTGGCATTATGGCTGATTTAAAATCATTCCAAGCTAGAGATGTCTATGGAATGGCCGTTGTGACCAGTCTTGTCGCTCAAAATACCAGAGGCGTTCAGCTAATAGAGCATGTCTCCAACCAAATGCTGGAAGCTCAATTGGAGAGTGTCTTTTCAGATATCAAGCCTCAGGCTGTAAAAACTGGAATGTTGGCAACTACTGAGATCATGGAGATCATCCAGCCCTATCTTAAAAAGCTGGACTGTCCATACGTCCTTGACCCTGTTATGGTCGCTACGAGTGGGGACACCCTGATTGATTCTAGTGCCAGAGACTACCTAAAAACAAATCTGCTTCCCCTTGCAACCATTATCACGCCCAATCTTCCTGAGGCAGAAGAGATTGTTGGCTTTTCGATTCATGACCCAGAAGACATGCAGCGTGCCGGTCGCCTGATTATAAAAGAATTTGGTCCTCAGTCTGTTGTTATCAAAGGTGGCCATCTGGAAGGTGGTGCCAAGGATTTCCTCTTTACCAAGGATGAACAATTTGTCTGGGAAAGTCCAAGAATTCAAACCTGTCACACCCATGGTACTGGATGTACCTTTGCTGCTGTGATTACGGCTGAACTTGCCAAGGGCAGAAGTCTTTATCAGGCAGTGGATAAGGCCAAGGCCTTTATCACAAAAGCCATCCAAGACGCTCCTCAACTCGGTCATGGTTCTGGCCCAGTCAACCATACAAGCTTTAAAGATTAAGAAAAAAACTCTCTAGTTCCCGCAATAAGGAAACTAGAGAGTTTTTGATTAGGAAATTATGTCATCTAGCTTTGTTAAAAATGCTTGCGTTTTTGTCTCTATATCTTCTGCCTGCATCAAATCACGGACTACAGCTACACCAGCTATACCAGTTGCAGCAAGTTGGTCAATGTTCTCTGACGTCAAGCCTCCAATAGCAACTACTGGAATGGCGACCGTTTGGCAAATGGTTTTCAAGGTTGAAATCTGGGTGATAGGTGCATTTTCTTTGGTCGTAGTCGGGAAAATGGCTCCTGTTCCCAAGTAATCCGCACCTCCTTCTTCTGCCTCGAGGGCTCTTTTTACTGTTTTAGCTGTGACACCGAGGATTTTTTTAGGCCCCAAGACTTGACGGGCAACCGAAACTGGTAGTTCATCGTCGCCTATATGCAACCCAGCAGCATTGACTGCAAGACAGATATCCAACCGATCATCGATAATCAAGGGTACCTGATAGGCGTCTGTTATTTCCTTGACTTGTTTTGCCAGATGATAGTATTGATTGGTGGTGAGATTTTTTTCTCGTAGTTGGATGATGGTAACACCTGAACGGCAGGCCATCTCAACTTTTTCAAGAAAGTTTTCCAAAGAATCTTGGTAGCGATTGGTTACCAGATATAGTCTGAGTGCTTCTCTATTCATAAATATCTCCTTTGATGGTATCTAGCCAATTTTCATCTCTTTTTAGGAGAGAGAGCTGATTGAGAGTTTGAAAGCGAAACTCTTCCAATCCCATTCCTTGAACAAGTATTCTCTCAGCAGAGATATTGAGATAAGAAACTGCTAGGCAAGAAGCTTCAAATGCAGTCTTTCCTTGGCTAAGAAGAACGGCAGTCAAGGCTCCAACCAGGTCTCCTGTCCCTGTTATCCAGTCCAATTCTGCACAGCCATTTCCCAATATTGCAACCTGATTCTCCGAAACAATGAGGTCCTTGGGTCCAGTGACTAAGAATGACATGCCAGGATAAAGCTGACACCAGTCTCTCAAGACTTGAAGCAAATCCTCAGTTTCTTGATCTTTAGCACTAGCATCGACCCCGACTCCGTGGTGTTTTAAACCAACAAGACTTCGGATTTCTGACATATTTCCTTTAAGGACCGTGGGCTTGTATTCTAAAAGATCTCTAACTAGTCCCTTACGAATGGGAGATGCTGCTACGCCAACCGCATCTACTACCATTGGGAGACAAGTTTGGTCTGCATAAGAAGCTGCCATACGGATTGCTTTTTCCTTCTCAGCAGACAAATGCCCCAGATTGATAAAGAGAGCTTGGCTTTGTTTGGTAAAATCAAGGACCTCACGAGGGTCATCTGCCATGACAGGTTTAGATCCCAGGGCCAAAATACCATTAGCCAGCATCTCACAAGAAATCTCATTGGTGATGCAGTGAATCAAGGAACTGGTTGCTAGAGGGAAAGGATTTGTCAATTTCTGCATCAGTCTATCCTTTCACTGAAAAAATATCCTTGCACTTTTTTAAAGAATTCCTGCTTGATTAAAAACCGAAAGGCAATAAAGGAAATTGCTGTACCAATCAAGGTTGCTCCGAAAAATCGAGGGGTGTAGATAAACCAACTGAGCTTCGCAGCAGATCCCGTAAAGAGAACCATAACAGGATAGGAAACAATGGAACCGATAATACCTGTTCCCAAGATTTCTCCTAGAGCAGAATAGTGAAATTTCCGACCATACTTATAAAAGAGACCTGCGAGGAGGGCTCCGAAAGTAGCTCCTGTGAGGGCCAAGGGCGGAATGCCTTGAGTAGACATACGGATAAAGGCTGTGACTGTAGCCATGACCAAGGCATAAATAGGCCCCATCAAGATTCCTGCAAGAATGTTGACTACACTAGACATCGGTGCCATTCCCTCAATTCGAAAGATGGGTGTAAGAACTACGTCAAGAGCAATCATCATGGATAAAATGGTTAATTTGTGAACTTGTAGTTGGTGGTTTCTCATTTTCTATTTCTTCTCTTTTTCTAAGGACTGCAAATCACTCGTCCATGTTTGATGTTGGTAAGCCATCTCCCAAAACTTGGCTTCCATGTGGACACTTCGGTGGAAAGCCTCTAGCATTTTTTGTTTGTCCGTCTCGTCGCTTTCTCGATAGAGCTGATTGACCAGGGCTTCTTCCTCTTTAATCTGCTGTTCTAACTCATCGGTGATATAGGTTTCAATCCACTGTTGATAAAGAGGATTCGGGGATGGTTTGCGATTAAGTGCCTTGCCCAAATCATGGTATAACCAAGGACATGGGAGCAAACTAGCAAAAGCAATGCCCAAGTTTGGCTCTGCAAACTGTCGATAAATATGCGAAATGTAATGATAACAGGTTGGAGCAATCGGTTGCTCGTCTATTTCCTGGTCGCTGATTCTTAATTCCTTAAAAAATTGTTGGCGGATAAACAATTCACCTTCCACTAGACTCTGGGCATTTTGTTTCAAGAGTCTTTTCATCTCCTCGTTGGAAGTCTTATCAGCCAAGAGGTGATAGGCTTCTGAGAAGGCCTTCAGATAGTAGGCATCCTGAATCAGGTAATAGCGAAAGATGGAAGGTTCTAACGTTCCCTCTTGTAACTGTAATACAAATGGGTGATGAAAGGAAGCCTGCCAAGCTTCCTTGGATAATTCCATCGCAATATCTGTGAATTCCATAATAACTCCTTTATAGAAATAAACTGGTTTGAAGTAGTAAAAAGAAAAGTAGGTAGATCAATGTCGTCCTTTGAGGAATATAAAAGGTCCGATAGCGATTCTCCAACTGTGCATGTTCGTCATATCCGTGCGCAGACAGGGCCCTCAAGTAGAGATGGCGCCATCTAAAGACCGTCATCAGAACCTTGCTGTAAATCAAGGGAGACCAAACATGCAATTTTTGACCACGCAATAAGCAAGCTTCTTTTAGAGACCTGATTTCTTGCTGAATGAGGGGAAAGGCATTGAATACCACAATTAAGGCATAGGCCCAAGAACGCGATAGCCCCTTTTGAGCCAAGTACAATAAAAGCTCTTTTAAGGAAATACTGGAAACAAAAACAAGGCCGATACAAACCGTCACAAAAGCTCTCGTCCCAAGTATCACTGCCTGCGAAGCATCCCCGTGTAACTGTACTGCCCAGTAATTGGCAAAAGATGGTAAAATGGCTAGCACAAGCATCCAAGCCAACATTTTAAATCGACGGTAGTAGAGCATAAAGAGAATGCAAAATGCGACTACCGAGAGATTAAGAGCAATCGAAGGAATGAAAGATGTTTCCAAGGATAAAATCAGCAAGAAGAGACTGAGTATCGGTGTCTGGGTTGCTACTTTGATCATACTACCTCACCTCCCCTTGAGTATTCCTACTCAGAAAACTGAGAGGTTTGCTGATTGTCACATCTTTAATATGACGGAGGCCCTCACTAGTCATCTCGATCCAATAATCAACCACAGAAATCAAGGGATCTAAACGATGGCTAATGATCAAAAAACTTCTTCCTTGATCTCTGTCCTCCACAATCCACTGACAAAAATAATGGCAAGCTCTATCATCCAAACCAGCAAATGGTTCATCTAGCAAAATCACAGACGCCTTGCTGGTCAAGATGGTCAATAGCTGAAGAATCTTTTGCTGACCACCACTTAATTGATAGAGACTCTTATCGAGTGCCTGCTCCAGATTAAAATATCGTAAAGCTTGGAGTAACCGCTGATTTCTTTCAGAATCAGGTCCATCTAATTGAAGTTCCTCTCGCAGACTGACTCGGATAAACTGATTCTCAGCTTCCTGAACAACACCCGTCAGGTCACGATACAAACTCTTTTTCTTTTTCAGGACTGTCCCCCTCCAGGTAATGCGCCCCTTATACTTTTGAAATTGAAGAATGGAGCGAAAGAGGGTTGATTTCCCGACACCATTATCACCCAAGATACAGGAAATTCCTTGGTAAAATGTGAAATCAGCAATCGAAAAGAGGGGACGCTTATCCAGCTCACAAGTCGTTCGATCCATATGGAATAGTTCTGGACTAGAGGCAACTTCCTTTGAAGAAACCTGTGTCATCTCAGAGCAAGGGATTTGAAACACCTCCCTTAACTGGCCGTCTCTTAGCTCCACCATATGGTCGATATAGGCTTCATAGTCTGATAAATCATGGTCGCACAGGATGACTGTCTTCCCATTAGAGACCAACTCTTTTAGAATCTCTAGGATCTCTAGCCTACTTTTGCGGTCAATAGAAGCAAAGGGTTCATCCAAGAGATAGACCCTAGGGTTCATAGCAAAAAGAACAGCCAGTGCAGCCTTTTGCTTTTCCCCACCTGATAAGTGATGAATGGGACGGTGCAAAATCGCCTTGCAGCGACATTGCTGGACCACCTCTGCTATTTTAGAATCAATCTCCTGAACGGGATGCCCGATATTCTCCAAGGTAAAAACCAGTTCCTCAAACAAGTTCTCCATGGTAAATTGATGATTGGGATTTTGAAAGAGAATGCCAACCGTCTGGACACGTTTGACGATAGAAAGCTGACTGACCTGACTCCCATCTATCAAGACTTGACCACTATAGGGAAGAGAACTGACTTGGGCAATGATTTGAAAGAGGCTGGATTTTCCTGAACCACTGCTCCCAACTAACAAGGTAAAAGCTTGCGCATGAAAAGTAAAATGAATCGGCTCCGAAAAGATTGGGGATTGAATCCCTCTTAATTCCAGGCCCATCTATGCCTTTCCTCCAGCTGCAAACTGATGGTAGAGTTTGACAATGGCACGAACCAAGATGGTACAGAAGAAAAAGACGGAAATAAAACGAACCACCAGCAAGGAAAGGACAAAAGGAAGGGAGAAGGCGTAGTAACCTAATTTAATGTATTCATAGACAAAGCTAACAAGCGTAATCCCAATACTATTAGCAGTTAGAGAGAGCCAACTTTCATAGCGATTCTTGGTTACGATAAAACCAAGTTCACTTCCCAAACCTTGAACCAAGCCAGACAAAAGGGCACCTAGACCGAATTGGCTACCATAAAGGACTTCCGCAAGCGCAGCAAGCACTTCTCCAATCGTTGCACTTCCGACTCTTGGAACAAAGATGGCCGCAATGGGCGCAGCCATACACCAGAGACCAAAGAGGATTTCATTGGCAAAGGCCTGTAAACCAAGAGGGGCTAAAATCAGAGTGAGGATATCAAACAGATAGCCTGAACCCACAAAAACGCCACCAAAAAAGATAGACAAGAAAGCAAGTAAGATAACATCTTTTAATTGCCATTTTTTCAACATAAAAAACTCCTTTTTTTAAAGAAAAGTGGGGCATTCAAGGTGAGCTACCGAAAGGCTTGCCGTCCAGCCTATCCTCTTTTGATAAACAAAAAAACTCCAATTACAAACGAGAATTAGAGTTTACCTTACAAGATTAGACAGTTCTTTTCGACATACGAAAAAAACCTTTTCACATTTCCCTTCGACAGTACTAACTGTATCAGGTTCAATGGGTATCATCTCAGCCTAAAGCACCCCAAATGTCTTTATTATTTAATTATATAATTATTTTAACAGACGATTTATTCTAGTTCAAGGAATTGAACTGGAAATACAGCCTTGTACTCAAAAAGACAGCAGATCTTTCTTTTGCAAAAAATAAATGACTTATTTGATGGATTAGCTATTTGAACTGAATCTGGACATATCTTTTTAGAAAAAAGAAAATCCTACTCCCTCAGAATCCAAGGAAAAATTGATGCCTATTGTTCACTCATTTCCCGAACAGTTTTTTCTATATTTTTTGCATACGATATTGCTGAAATGATTGAAACGCCGTCAACATTGGTCTTCATAATATCTTTAATATGTTGCGTCTGTATCCCACCAATTGCAACTAAGGGAATTTGTGGCAATAGTTTTCTCATCAATTTAAGACCTTCATAACCTATAGCACCACCAGCATCATCTTTTGACTGGGTATCAAATACAGGACCAACACCAACATAATCTACATATTCAACTTTTGATTGTTGAAATTCTTCCTCGTTTTTTATAGAAAGACCAATTATTTTATCTGGCATCAATTTTCTAATTTCATCAACACCAAGATCATCCTGTCCTACATGTACACCATCAGCATCAATTTCCATTGCCAAATCAATATCATCATTAACAATAAACGGAACATTGTATTTTTTACAAAGATCCTGTAGTTTAATTGCTAATTCGACTTTTTCTTTACCTTCTAAGGCTCCCTCACCTTTTTCACGGAATTGAAATAAGGTTATACCACCTTTTAAGGCTTCCTCAACGACTCTATATATATCTTTTCCTTGGCAAGTAGTCATTCCACAAATAAAATATAGTTTTAGTAATTCTTTATGAAACATCTTACTTCACTCTTTTGAATTCCTTTACATCTTCATCTGTAATCTCGTATAAGGCATTTATAAATTCAACTTTAAATGTTCCAGGAAGATGCCCATTTGGACGTTTTTCTGCCATTTCTCCAGCGATATTGTAAACCAACATTGCTGTTTCTAATGATTTCAATTCTTGACCTTTTTCAAGTCCGATAAAGCTTGCTACTACAGCACCTAATAAGCATCCTGTCCCAATAACTTTTGGCATCATGGCACTACCATTATGAATCGTTACAACTTCTCCATTAACCGCAATGGCATCCACTTCACCTGTTACTACTATTGGAATATTGAACTTTTTATTTGCTGCTAGAGCAATTTCATCAATATTATCTACGCCTGCACTATCTACTCCTTTAGATGCCACATTTATTCCTACTAAAGAGGCAATCTCGCCAGCATTTCCCCTAATCGCTGCCAGTTTGTAATTATTGATTAGATCATCTGCTACTTTTTTTCTATATTCTCCTGCTCCACAGGCTACAGGATCTAAAACTGCAGGAACATTATATTTTTCAGCAATTTTTAGTGCCTCTTGGTACAGCTTCCAATTATTATCCGTTAAAGTCCCAATGTTAATCAATAATCCTCCAGCATATTTTAATAGATCTTCTAAGTCTGCTGGGTACTCGCTCATAGCTGGTGAGGCACCCAGTGCTACTAATCCATTTGCTGTAAAGTTTTTTACAACATCATTGGTGATACAGATTACTAATGGTGCTTTTTCTTTTAATAATTTTAAACTTGTCATATTGAAATCCTTCCTTTTCACTTTATACGATCTACTGATTTCGATTTATCTCTATCTTTCGTTAAGAAATTTTTCAGTTACATTGAATGATTTACCTCATCAAATTTGTCAGTATCCTGAACTTTCCCTAAGCATCATAACCAATATCAAAAAAGGCTAATTCTAAAGCGACTGCTTGGTTCCAGCGTTGCTTAAGTTCTGTCAAATCTTCTCGACCTTTTCCGACACGATTGAGTTCGTCAACCAGAAATTGAACCCACTCTGCAAAGAAAGGACCTCTGTGGAGATTAATCCATTCCGAATGAATATAGGCTTCAGGTAGAGCCAAATCTTTAGAACCCCAGTCTAAATAGAGACCTTCTGCAATGACCAGCATGACCAAAAGATGAGCATAGTCTGATGAAGTCACAGCAGAATACATTAGCTCCTGAAACGCTTTTGTTACAGGGTGCAAGGTCACTTCTAGATAGTCATTCTCTGCTACTTTTAACTCTTTGAAAGCCTTTTGGAAATAACCATCTTCATCTGCTTCAAGAAAGCCTAATTGCTTGGCAAAACGAAGTTTGGATTCAAGCTGGTCTGCGTGAGCTACACAGGCACCCAGCATGGATAAGAAGGCATCAAAGAAATGATAATCCTGAATCAGGTAGTCTTTAAAGACCTTATTCTCAATTGTCCCCGCAAAAAGTTCCTTAACAAAACGATGATTGATTGCAGCCTGCCAATCCTTCTGATTGCTTTTTAATAATTCTCCAACGGTCAAACCCGGCTGAAATGCATAGTCTTGTGTTTCCATATTTACTTTTCCTCTCTTTACTCGTTCGTAATCAACAAAATACCAAGAAAATCCTAGTTTTACTTGACCTTTTTAAAGAAAAGTGGGGCATTCTAGGAGAGCTACCGAAAGACTTGCCGTCAAGCCTATCCTCTTTTGATAAACAAAAAAACTCCAATTACAAACGAGAATTAGAGTTTACCTTACAAGATTAGACAGTTCATT